>JAIYAB010000350.1 GCA_027489275.1 Hyphomicrobiales bacterium | reverse complement strand
TCGTTTATTTAGTTTGCCACCAGCCCCTCCACTTTAGCCCCACCAAGCGCCGGCTGGGGTCGAACTGGAGCGGATCGGGACGAACGAGCGGCACGTTTTCCGACGTTTGTTGAACGATGCAATACCCATAGCGGCATCGCCTCGCTGCCTTACGCCTGTCGCCCTGAATGCCTCGGGCCGGTTGCGCCGCGCCAGATCACGGCGCCTTTGTCGTGCATGTGCTCCACCCCGTCGGCCTGGGATGAGTAATCCGAGCCCGTTCGCCTCCTGACGCGGGAGCGGTGCGCCGGGGAGGCTAGCCGAACACATCTTCCGCCCGCCAGCCCGGCGCCATCGCCCGCGCCGCGTTGCCGTCATCAACGAAACGCAGGGCGGCCGTCACAGGCGCTTGCCATGCGGTGGAGAAGTGCACGGTACTCCGCTTTCATCGCTGAATGCGCGAGACGGTATTGCCGTGATAGACGGCCGTATAAGGCACCTGCAGATATTCGAGAGCCTTGCGCGTGGCCCACCCGGCGCCCGTATCGCGGTAGCGCGCCAGGTTCGGGTACGGCGCCTTGCCGAACAGGATCTCGTTCAGATTCAATCCGACGCCGACATAGAAGTTGCGCTCGATCGGGTAGTTGAGCTTGCGCTCGTTGTCGCCGAAGCCGCGCGCCTGAAATCCTGCCTGCACTTCCAGATAGCGCAGCGGCGTGGCCTTGAAGGTTTCGAATCCGCTGCCCTTGAGCGCCATGATGTAGCGCTGACGCTCATAGGGCGGGATGATCGTGAACTCGTCCGGCGTCACGCCCGGGCGCTCGAAGCTCGCCGGCGTGTACATCAGCCGGAAGTCCAGTTTGTCACGCAACCCCGGCACCGCGTTGCGAAACACGGAAAACACCGCGCCGGCACCGTTTGCGATGATGTCTTCCGTAGAGAACCGGTGCTTGCCGGTGAAGCCGTCCACCGTTTCGGCCAGCCCCATGATGCTGAAGCCCAGCAGCGCGCCCGTGATCTCGGCGCCCGTGGGGTTCGTCGCGTTGGCGCGAATCCGATCCGTGAGCAGGTCCGAAATCACATAGGTGGAGAAGGCGTGGCCGATCTTGTCCATGCCGCCGTGGCGCGTGTTGCTGCCGAACCAACCTTCGTCGATCGTGTCGAACTTCGAACCGCCCCAGTCCCAGTCGCGCAGCCCGACGCCGAGCAGCGCGCCGCCGACGAGCGCCAGGTCCCACCGCACCGCATGGACCTGCTCGCCGAAGCGTCCCGGAGAGTAGAAGGGGCCGGCCGGAGGACCGGGTTGCTGCGCGGCGGCCGGAGGTCCTGCCGGGACTGCCGGCGCGGCCTTCGCCGGGCGCGACTTCGCCGGCACTGTCGCCTTCGACGTGCTCGCGGCCTTCGCATTCGGCTGAGTAGCCTCGGCCGGTCCTGCGAAGGAAATCCCCGCAAGCCCAACGACCACCAGGCAAGAGACGACAGGACGCGGCATGGAAGATCGAACTCCGAACATCGGGCAGCGGCCAAACTACGAATGAGCGGCGTTATTACGAACTGCGCACCCGTAGGGTACAGCCGTATTGCTTACAATTCATTATGGTTACAATAAGGGTTTCTGCCAACCGCAACGCGGTCACTTGATCGATGTTGCCGATCCGCCGTGTAAAACGCAGAAATCTACTGGCAAATTCTGTATCCGCCGGGTCGTGCGCGCATGTCGAGGTGAATGTGATCTGCGTGACCATCGGATCCGGGTCCGAGCACCGTCGTGAAGACCGTGCAGGCTGAGGCGCGGACGGCGGCCAGAAAGCCCGCTTCCTCGTCGGACGCCGGGGGTGGTCCGACGGCCACCCGTTTTCCGTCCACGAAGGCGAAGCCTGCGATGTCCGCGCCGTTGGCGAAAGCGTGCTCGCTCAGTCTGGCGCTCGGATCGCGGTTCTGCCCGCGGCACTCGTAAGTGGTACCGACGACGATGCGGCTCAGACTCGTGCCGAGCCTTTCGCGCGCCTCCCGCGTGACGCTCTCCCTCGACCAGTCCGCCAGCGCCTCGGCAAGCGCGCAGGTCATCGCGGCCGGCGTTCCGATGGTCACGCCGTCGGCCAGACGCGACACCTGTAGCGGATGCGGCGCGCCGCAGGCTCCGTCCTGGATGGCGGGAAGCGGCTCGAACATGATCCCCTTCGTCGTCAGCCGCTGCCGGCACGCCGCCTCGACCGCCGGCAGATCGGCGGGGCCGACGTCCGCAGGGCGTTCGGGCGGCAGCGGCGTCTCGGCCGGCCCGTTTCCGAGGTCGGCGGGGCGGGGCGGCGGAAGCGGTGGCCATTGCGCCGCCGACACCGCGGGAACCAGCACGACGAGCAGGAGCGCCGCGAGTCGGGGGGCGCCGAAGCCGCGCATCAGACGCCCGCCCCTCGGCGACTCGCCGAACCGACTGCAACGATCACGCCGACTGCCATGCCGTTCGTCTCCCCGCGCCTTGCCGCAGTGTGCAACCATTGCGCGAGCCCACCAAGAACCATCGGCCCGCTCGAGACCGGGGGCCCAGGAGGCGCTGCCCTCATTGCGCAGTGACGCATTCGGGCTTGAACCCATCAACGTCAGCTTGACCGACCTGTCCTCATATGCACATTGCAGGTTGCATCCGACGGAAGACGCACGCTTTCACTCCTCCCGTCGCCAGGCGCCCATGCTCGAGCGGATAGAGACTTTTCTGGCCCAGGTGCCAGTCGACTGGGCGCCGATCTACTTTTCCGGCTTCTTCGTCGCGGTAACGTGGCTCGGGATCATTTTCGTCAGGCCGCTTCTGCGTCCCTGGTTCTGGCGCGAGGAGAACACCAACAACCTCGTCACCTATGCCAGTTCGGGCTTCAGCCTGTTCTACGGCCTGCTTCTCGGCCTGCTCTCCGTCGCCGCCTACCAGAGCACGAAGGACGTCAGCGACTTCGCCAACCGCGAGGCGATGACGCTGTCGACGATCTACCGGTCGAGCGACGCCTATCCGGAGCCGCTGCGCAGCGAGGTCCAGGGCATGCTGCGCGACTACACGCTCTACGTCATCAACAAGGACTGGCCGGCGCATCGCACCGGCGTCGTGCCTCGCGGCGGCGAGAACAGGCTCGAAGTGCTGCGCTCGGAGCTCCTGTCCTACAATCCGGAGACGAAGGGCCAGGATATCTTCCACGGCGAGGTCCTGCGCTCCTTCAATACGCTCATCTCCTTCCGCCAGCAGCGGCTTGCCGGGGTGACGACATCCATTCCCGGGGTGCTGTGGTACGTCGTCTTCATCGGGGCGGCCTTCAACATCGTGTTCCTTTGGATGCTCGACATCCGCCTGATGCCGCTGCTCATCCTCAGCGGAATCGTGTCGTTCTTCCTCGGCGTGATGATCTTCCTGATCTTCTCGCTCGATCATCCCCTGCAGGGGGCGGTCAACGTCGCGCCGGACGCCTACCGCAGCATCTACGACCAGGTGATGAAATGGGACGAGACGCCGTGAAGCGCGGGCCGCGCATGGCGGGCGGGCTGGCGGGCGCGGCGGCGTGCGCGCTGATCGCGATCGGCGCTCTGGCGACCTCGCCCGCGCCGGCCGCCGCGCAGGACATGACGTACCTGTCGCTGGGCACCGGCGCCGTCAACGGCGTCTACTATCCAGTGGGCCGCGCGATCTGCCGCCTGTTCAACCGGAGCGCCGCCCCGCTCACGGCGCGCTGCGGCGTCGAGTCGACCCCGGGCGCGGTCTACAACCTGACCAAGCTGCGCGAGGGCGAGCTCGAATTCGCGATGGTGCAATCCGACACCGCGTCCGATGCCTTTGCCGGCCGCGGGCCGTTCGCCGGGCGCCCGCAGCCTTCGCTCCGCTCCGTCGCATCGCTCCATCCCGAGTTGATCACCATCGTCGCGCGGGCGGGAGCGGGGATCGAGAGCCTTGACGATCTGCGTCGCAAGCGGCTGAACACTGGCGTTCTCGGGTCCGGCTCGCGGACGACATGGTCCGCCGTCGAGGATGCCGCGGGCTGGACACCTGCCGATCGACCGGTGCTCAGCGAGCTGAAGCCGGACGTTGCGCTCACCGCGCTCTGCAAGGACCAGCTCGACGCCATCCTGCTGCTCGTCGGCCATCCCTCCGCCGTGGTGCGCAAGTCGCTCGATGCGTGCGATACCAGAATCGTGCCGGTCGCAGGCGCGGCGATCGACAGGCTCGCCGCCGCCGTGCCTCATTTCCAGACGGGCCTGATTCCCGCCACGGCCTACGGTCTGCCCGCCGACCTCCCGAGCTTCGGCGTCCGCGCCGTGCTGGTGACCCCGGCCGGCACGGCCGATGACATCGTCTACGCGATGACAAGGGCCATTCTGCGCAACGTGGACGATCTTCGCCGCTCCCATCCGGCGCTGGCGGGCCTGACGCCGCAGCAGATGATGAAGGACGCCATCGTCGCGCCGCTTCATCCCGGCGCGCTGAGGGCCTATCGGGAGCTGGGCTTGACGAACTAGGCGCCGCGTCCCCGCGGCGACGGTGATCAACGGGCGCGAGCCCTCGACTGGCAGGCGAACGGGATGGCCGAATTCGAGATCGAGACGCAGGAAAACATCCGCTTCGTGCGGGCGGTTCTGCGCGACGAGGCGATCCGGACCGAGGCGGGGGCCCTGTCCTACATGCGCGGCGCGGTCTCCATGTCGGCGCCGATTCCAGGCCCGCTCACCCTCATGCGCGCCTCACTGTCCGCCGAAGCCGCCATTCGCCCGACGTTTCGCGGTTCCGGTGACGTTTTTCTCGAGCCCACGCTGGGCGGCTACTATGCCCTGCAGGTCAACGAGAACCCGTGGATTCTCGACCGCGGCGCGTACTGGGCTTCCGAGGCCAGCGTGTCCGTGGAGGTCCACCGCGAGAAAGTCATGAACGCCTACTGGACAGGCGCGGGCTTCATCGATTTCCACACCCGTGTCTCGGGCAGGGGCAAGGTGGTGTTGAACGCGCCGGGTCCGGTCGAGGAAATCGACCTCGGCGACGAGGAGCTGGCAGTCGAGGGCCGCGCTGTGATCGCGCGCAGCAGCCGCGTGAGGTTCTACGTCCGGCGTCCGTCGCGCGGCTTCATCTCGAGCTGGCTGTCGGGCGAGAAGCTCCTGCGGGTGTATCGCGGGCCGGGGCGTATCCTTCTGGCGAAGACACCTTACTGGAGCGAGCTGCTGCTCAAGACGACGCGGGATCTGCGGAGCTAGCCGCGCATCTGCTGCCCCTGTCGTCCGGCTTGCCTCGGCACCCGGCGCCCCGCAGGGCTGCCCTGCAAAACGGAAGCACCCGGCACAGCTCCCCCGAGACCGTGCCGGGCGCCCCGGCCCATAGCGCGGAAACGCCATGGATTCGCTGTCGGACGGCCGTCTCTCCGGCCCTTCGCCCCGGATCTTCCGGGGTGAGCGGCGGGTTCCCCCTGCCGTCCATCATGGAAAGCAATTTGACGCGGTGCGGCGCGGGCGGCATTGATCGAGGTCAACGGCCGTTTCCCGGCCGCCGTTTTTGTGCGATGGCTCCCGACCCCTCCGACAACTCCGGCTCCCTGCGCGGCGTCCTGCATGCGCTCCTCGCGCAAGTCGCCATCATCGCCGCGGCCGCGCTGGGCGGGTGGGCGGCGGCGCTCGCCGGCATTGCCGCGCCGTGGCTGTCCGGCGCGCTGATCCTCACCGTCGTGCTCGGTGGTCTCGGCCTCTCCCCGCCGCTCGATGCGCGCCTGCGCGACCTGGCCATGCTGCTGGCCGGGGTCACCATGGGGGCCGCTGTCACCCCGGAGGCGGTGGCCTCGATCGCGCGGTTTCCGGTCAGCCTTTTCCTTCTCGCCACGGGCATCGTCGCCATTCTGGCGGCATCGACCGCCGTGCTGGTCCGGTTCGCCGGCTGGCCGCTGCGCGACGCCTTTTTCGCCTCGGCGCCGGGCTCGCTGACCGCGGTCCTGCTCATCGCGGCATCCGTGCGGGCGGACGTCGCGCGCATCGCGCTCCTGCAGACCTGTCGCGTGTTCGTGCTGGTCATGATCCTGCCGACGGTCATCACGGCGATCGAGCCCGCATCGCCTGCGACGGGCGACCCGACGCCGGTCTCGCCCGTCGGGCTGGGCCTTCTCTTCGCCGCCGCCCTCGCAGGCGCGGGCGTGTTTCACCGCCTTCGCGTCGCCGGCCCGCTCATCATGGGCGGCATGGCCGGCAGCGCCGTGCTGACGGGATCGGGTCTCGTCGAGGGGGCGATTCCCCACGCCATCGGCATCTTCGGCTTCGTGCTGATCGGCGTCTTCATCGGGCAGCGCTTCCGGGGCGTGAACCTCGCCGACCTTGCGCGGATCCTTCCCGCGGTGGTGCTGTCGCTCGTGACGACGCTGGGCGTTGCCTTGCTCTTCGTGCTGGTGGTCGTTTTCGTGGTCGAGGTCGAGTTCGGCCCCGCCGCGATCGCATTCGCTCCCGGCGGGCTGGAGGCGATGACCGTGCTGGCCGTCGCTCTGGGGCTCGATCCGCTCTATGTCAGCGTGCACCACCTCTTCCGCTTCGTCTTCGTGGCGTCTCTGGTGTCCTTCATCCTGAAGATCAGGCCGCAGATCGTCGGGCGCGACCCGGACGAATGAGCGCCGGCCCGCGTCGCCGCCGCAGCTTCCGGCATGACGGAATTGACGCATTTTCCGGGCTCGCCCTACATTCAAACACGCGCAAAATGCTCTACGGTGCGGTTCAGGGCTGATTCGGTTGTAGGGGCTGAACAATGCGACTCTTGATCGTGATCGCGGCGGCTGCGTTCGTCACGGGCTGCGCGTCGGCGCCGGTGAGGGATCCGGCGGTCGTGTCCATGAAGGGCGAGTTCCGCGGCCCCGTCGTCGCCCAGTCCGGCATGCCGCTGTCCGCCCGCTACATCGGGATGTGCGAATCGCCCGCGCGCCGATGGGACCGCGGCGGCTACCGGACCTACGACTGCTCGCCGGCGGCGGCATCCGCGGTGGTGCGAGCAAAGTACTGACGATCGAGGATCCGGCGACGCCTCGGTCGGTCGAAGGACGATCGACCGAGCCGTCCTGAGCATCCCACTCGTCGCGGTCGACTCTGCCGGTCGCGATGTCAGCAGCCCTGGCTCGGGCAGATTTGTCCGGGCATGGGCGGCACGGGATTGCGCAAGGGCGGCATGATCGGCTGAAGGCCGCGATCCCTCTGCACCCCCATCACGTTCCTGTCCAGGCTGCGCTGGTTCTGGCGCATGGCGCGGCTGGACGGGCGCGGCTGCGCGGGGAGCGGCCCGAGGGCCTGCATGTCGTCGGGATCGATCGGCGTGAGCTGTGGCGCACGCTGGTTCGCCGGCGCCGTGGGGAAAAGGAGCCGGGTGTTGCCCGAGGCTTCCGACTCCTTCTGCTTCCGGATTTTTTCGTCCACGCAGTCGCGATAGCCCGGCGTGCCCCAGGTGCAGACCTGGGCGAGCGCCGCTCCCGTCGGCAACAGGATGAATGCCGCCACGATCACGCCGGCCGCCAGACTCCGTCTACGGTGCAGTTCGTCCATGGCCAAGAAACCCCCGCGCCCATCCGCCTGTCTCCCCGTCACATAAGGGTTGTGGGGGAACGAGGGGAGTCCGGAGTTTCAACAATTTGAAGTTGTATCGCGTCCGCTGGCCGGCGTCTGGCGCGGAGCATCCACCCCCTGGCGGCGGACCGGCGTCAACGGCCGGGCGCTGTCGATATTCCCGCAATCCGGTAGAGGCCGCAGCGTCCGACGATGGCGCTGAGCATCGGCACGAGGCCGAACCAGCCGATCCAGTTCCAGCCGGTCTGCGGCGCCCAGAAGGGGAGGGCGAAGGCGACGAGCGCCAGTCCGGCGTAGAAGCGCAGCAGGCGGTCGAGGGCACTCATGTTACGGGTCACGGGAGTCTCCTTGCGTGGCGTCCGACCCGGTCCGCGCGGGTCCGTCGGCAAGATGCTGCACCGCAATAAGCACGACCTTGCTGCAGCGCAAAATTACGACGAAAGGACGAGCCCTAGTGGGGCATGAAGTGATCCCTTGCCGCTGCCCTTTCGCCCGTGGCGGGATCGATCGCACGGAAGGTCACGTCCACGGCGCCCGCAGGAATGGCCACTCGCGGCACGGACACCAGCACCCGCAACTCGCGCGTCTGGTCGGGACCGACCGTCACGAGGTTGCGGCCGTCGGCTGCCGGCGGAACGTTGACCACCTGCACGGAAGCCTGCGGCAGGCCTTCGACGACGAGTTCGAGGCTGCGTTCGTCGGGCCGCTTGTTCAGGAGGCGAACGGTGTAGCCGTTGCGCACGCCGCCGTCCGACATGCGGGTCACGAGCGGGTTCCTGTCGTGCAGGACGTTGACGTCCAGCGTCGCGCGGGTGGCGAGCGCGTAGGTCATCACGGCTGCGACCGCGGCGATGATCACGGCATAGAGGATCGTGCGCGGGCGAACCACCTTGTACACGGGCGGCTGCGCCGCGGCGCGGCGCTCCATGTTCATGTCGGTGTCGTAGGCGATGAGCCGGGTCTGACGGCCCACCTGCGCCATGACGGTATCGCAGGCGTCGATGCACAGGCCGCACTGGATGCAGCCGAGCTGGGGCCCATTGCGGATGTCGATGCCCGTAGGACACACGGCGACGCACTGGTTGCAGTCGATGCAATCGCCGACCGTTTCCCCGGCCTCTCGCGCATGTTCGGCCTTCTTCACGGACATCCGCGGCTCGCCGCGATCCTTCCGGTAGGTGACGTTCAGCGCGAATTCGTCGGTCAGAGCCGCCTGAATCCGCGGCCAGGGGCACATGTAGATGCACACCTGCTCGCGCATGTGGCCGGCCAGCGCGTAAGTCGTGAAGGTTAGAATGCCGATCCAGAGATAGGCGACGAGCGGCGCCTGGAACGTGGCGAGATCGCGCACGAGGGTCGGAGCGTCGGCGAAGTAGAGCACCCAGGCGCCGCCGGTCCACCATGCGATCATCAGCCAGATCGTGTGCTTGAGAACCTTCTGCGAGACGTACTCCACGTCCCACCGGCCCTTGTCCTTCTTCATCCGCTCGCGCCGGTCGCCTTCGACCCAGCGCTCGACGGCGTAGAAGAGGTCGGTCCACACGGTCTGCGGGCACATGTAGCCGCACCAGACCCGGCCGGCGACGGCGTTCATGAGGAAGAGCGTCATCGCCGCGATGACGAGCAGGCCGGTGAAGAAATAGATCTCCTGCGGCCACAGCTCGATGAAGAAAAAATAGAACCGACGACCGGGCATATCGATGAGCACGGCCCGGTCCGGCAGGTTGGGGCCCCGGTCCCAGCGTACGAAGGGCAGCAGGTAGTAGACCCCCAGCGTGAGGACCAGCACGATCCACTTGATGCGGCGGTAGGTGCCCTTGACGGCCTGCGGATAGACCTTCTTGCGCGCCGCGTAGAGCGGGCCTTCGATGAACGTCTCGCCGTCCGACATCGTCGTCCCTCGTGCGTGCATGCGCGCCTTCGGCCGGGCCGGCGCAAGGGGCGCGTCGGCCCGGTCGTGGTGCAGGTTTCGTCATGGCCCGCGGCTGGGCGGGGGACGATGATCGAGGTCAAGATCCCGCCCGCGCCATGGGCAGGGCGCCGACGATCAGCCGGCGTTGGTCTTGACGGGGCAGGTGCTGAATCCGAGCAGCGTGTAGGCCGGGCAGGTGCCGAGCGCCGCCGTCGCCAGCGGGACCACGCCGATGTACCCCCACGCGCCGATCGTGCCCATGGCGGCCATCACGATGAGTGCGAGGCCGACGACGATGCGCAGCACCCGGTCCAATCCGCCGACATTCGTGGTCATGACGTCATCCTCCGTTGGAAACAGCTCCGGTCTTCGCGAGCTGTCACCACTGGACACCCATTCGACCGTCGCGTCGGTGACGACGTCACATTCGCGCACCCGAAGGCCATCCGGTCGACTACGCATGGCTGTCAAGCTCAAGTCTTGTCGAAGATAGGGATCGACGCTTACTGAATATCAATCTTTGGCCTGTCTTGTTCGGGTGAGGATTCTCAACCAATGGTTGCATTTTCATCGTTGGCAGCGTTGCAGGTTGGCAGGCGTGCGTGAGGCAGGAGGTCCGAAGTGCAGGCATCGGCTCGGCAGTCTTCGCATCCCGCAGGCTCGGCGCTGGTCGTGTCCCGCGATCGCTCGACCATCACGGTCCTCAAGGCCCTGCTCGAAGAGCTGGGCTACTCCACCGACGGCGCCGTATCCGGTACCGACGGCGTGCGCGAGCTGAAGGCCCGGCGCTATGCCGTCGTGATCGCCACGCTGGGCGTGCCGCCCATCAACGGCTATGGCCTGTGGGCCCTGATGCAGAACACCCCGTCGCTCAGCGACATCCCCTTCGTGCTCGCGCTGACGCAGCACGAGTACACGCATCTGCTCAAGGACGGCCGCGAGCTGCCCTCAAACCTGATCATCCCGTTCGGCGCGGACAGTCTCGCGCGCGCCATCGAACGCTCGCGCACCGGCGCGGTCGAGGTGTTCGAGCTCTGACCGCGCGGCGGCCTCAGCTGTCTGCGGAAGGCCAGGTCCAGAAGGCGTTGCCCTCCTTCTGCAGGGCCCCGTTCAGCACCATTCGGTGCACCTCGTCCGCCCCGTCGACGAGACGGGCCTGCCGGGCGTAGCGATAGATCCATTCCAGAACCGTGTCGGTGGAATAGCCGCGCGCCCCGTTGATCTGGATGGCGGTGTCGGCCGCCTGGTGCAGCACGTTGGCCACCTGCACCTTGGCCATCGAGATCTCCTTGCGGGCGTATCCGCCGCGGTCGAGCTCCCACGCCGCCTTCATGACCAGCAGGCGGCCGATCTCGATGTCCATGGCCAGCTTGCCGAGCATCAGCTGCACGCTCTCCCGGTCCGCGAGCCGCACGCCGAACCCGGTCCGCTCTGCGGCATAGGCGCGGGCGATCTCGACGCAGCGCCTGGACAATCCCAGCCAGCGCATGCAGTGGGTCAGCCGCGCCGGGCCGAGGCGGATCTGCGTCACCTTGAGGCCCTGACCCTCGCCGAGCAGCACGTTCCCGGCCGGGATCTCCAGCCCGTCGAAATCGAGCTCGCAATGGCCGCCGTGCTCCTCCGGCCCCATGATCCCGATGCGACGGCGGATGCTCCAGCCCGGCTGGTCGCGGTGGAAGAGGAACGCCGTCAGGCCGTGCCGCGGATCGTCCGACGTGCGGGCGATGAGGATGAAATGCGCAGCCTCCTCCGCGCCCGTGATGAACCATTTCCGGCCGGTGACGACATACACATCGCCCCGCTTCTGCGCCCGAGTCGTGATCATCGACGGGTCGGAGCCGCCGCCCGGGTGCGGCTCCGTCATCGCGAAGGCGGAGCGCACCTCGCCGCGCACGATCGGCGCGAGCCAGCGCTCGCGTTGCGCGGGCGTGCCGATCGCCTCCAGAACCATCATGTTGCCGTCGTCCGGCGCTGCCGAGTTGAAGGCGACGGGGCCGAAGATGGAGCGGTTCATCGCCTCGTAGCACGCCGCCATGCCGACCTTGCCGAAGCCGAGCCCGCCGGTCTCCGGTTTCAACTGGACGCACCACAGCCCCTGCGAACGCGCCCTGGCGCGGACCGCGGCGAGCGGCCCGTGCGCGATGTTCTCGTGCGCGTCGTAGGCGGCTTTGTCGCTCTCGAGCGGTATCAGCTCCTCCTCGACGAAGGCGGCGATGCGGGCGCGGACGGCCTCGACGGCCGCCGGAATGGTGAAGTCCATGATGCTCTCCCTGCCCGTTCAGCCCGCCTGCCGAAGACGTAGCCCCCGATCGTGCCGTCCTGTCAAAGCCCTGCCACGAGATGCCCGCCGTCGACGGCCAGCGTTGCGCCGGTCATCCACGCCGAGGCGTCCGACGCCATCAGCAGCATGGCCCCGTCGAGATCCTGCGGCGTGCCGATGCGGCGCATCGGGATGCGGTCGATCGTGCGCTTGCCCGCCTCGGTGGCGAAGAAGCCGGCGTTGATGTCGGTGCTGACATAGCCGGGGCACAGCGCGTTGACCCGGATGCCGTATCG
>JAIYAB010000477.1 GCA_027489275.1 Hyphomicrobiales bacterium | reverse complement strand
GTGATCTACGTGACGATGGTGTACGGCCCGATCGCCGCCGCGCTGGTCGAGTTCTTCCCGACCCGCATCCGCTACACGGCCATGTCGCTGCCCTACCATATCGGCAACGGCTGGTTCGGCGGCTTCCTGCCTCCCACCGCCTTCGCCATGGTGGCGTCTACCGGCGATATCTACTTCGGCCTCTGGTACCCGGTGGTCATCGCCCTCGCGACCTTCGTCATCGGCCTGCTCTTCGTGCCGGAGACCAAGGACCGCGACATCTACGCGAACTGATCCGATCCGGCGGGACGGGCCAAACGGTCCCGCCGGTCCACCATACGAAAAAGGCCCCGTCGCGCGAGCGACGGGGCCTTTTGGTTGAAAGCGTCATCGGCCGCTCAGTAGTCCTCGCATACGCGAACGCGGCGCGTCTCCCAGCCCCATCCCTCGACCCACACCCGCTGGCGACGGACGAAGCACTCGGGCTCCTGCTGGACATAGACGCGGCGAGGCGGAGCGTAGTAGGCGGGCGGCGGCGGCGGGGCGTAGCCATAGGACGGCTGCGCGTAGCCATAGGCCGGGCGGGAGCCGGCGATTGCCACGCCCAGCGCCAGGCCGCCGACGACACCGACAGCCGCCGCGGCGCCCGGCGAAATGCCATTGCGCTTCTTGTAGTAGTACTGTGCGGACGCCGGCGCCGTGCCCACCGCCGCGACAGCCGCGAGCGTCAGCGCGGCTAGGCCGCCACGGATCATCTTCGACCAGTTCATGTGCGTCTCCCGGGGGAATCTCGTCCGTCGTTCGTCCAGGGAACTATGACTTTGCGGCTGAATGAGGGATGAATACCAGGCGGCGGCTCCCGCGACGTCGTCAGGCGGGTCGGCGGCAGCGCCTCGCGCTGCAACGGGGATCGAACCTTCGGCGCAACCGGACGATGGACTTTGTTCCCAGCCTTGACACGGGCGCGCAAAGGCCTGAGACGAAAGCGGCAGTCGCTCGGGTCTTGGCAGGCCGGTTTAGCTCAGTTGGTAGAGCAACCGCCTTGTAAGCGGTAGGTCGCGTGTTCGAGTCACGCAACCGGCACCAGGACCGCGCGACGGCGCCACGTTTGCTGCAGGCCAGCTCGCGCGCGGGCTTTCGTCCCATTCATTGCCGACAGGATGCGAATGAAATGAACGGCCTTCTAGAACTGTCCAGGCGACTCAAGCAGGCGCAGCGTGATCTGATCATGAAGGCTGCCGAATCCGGCAACATTCCGCCCGATGGCGTAATCCGGAAGATCAGCGAACTCGAGAACGCCATCCTCGCCGTGGAAGCGATCATCGAGGAATCGGCCCCGTCCAATCGTCGCTGAGCCGTGCACTCGACGGGCGTCCTTCGAGGCCCTATCTCCCGGGCGCGGGATGCAGTCGCAGGGGAACAGGATGGCGCTCGAACCTGATGCCGTCGACCGGCCGGGGACCGATGGCCTGCTGGTCCGGCCCGACCCCGCCGATCCGCGCTTGACGCGCCGCGTCGTCGGCATCGACCAGACCGGGGCGCCGGTCGAGACGGCCGTGACCGTGGAACGCGCGATCACGCTGTATCTCAACAGTCAGGAGATCGTCACGATGATGACGATCGGCGACTATCCCGAGGATCTGGCGCTCGGCTACCTGCTCAACCAGAACATGCTGAAGCCCGACGACGTCGTCACCGACGTCGAGTGGCACGACGACCTTGACGTCGTGGTGGTGCGCACCGAGCGCGGCACGAATTTCGAGGACAAGCTCAAGAAGAAGACGCTGACGTCCGGCTGCGCGCAGGGCACGGCCTTTGGCGACCTGATGGAGGCGCTCGACGAGATAGAACTGCCGCACGCCGAGCTTCGGACCTCGTGGCTCTACCAGCTGACCCACGCGATCAACACGACACCTTCGCTCTATCTCGAGGCTGGAGCCATCCACGGCTGCGTGCTCTGCAGGGCCGACAGGCCGCTGGTCTACATGGAGGATGTCGGCCGGCACAACGCGGTCGACAAGATCGCCGGCTGGATGTTCCGCCACCACGAGACGGGAGGCGACAAGATCTTCTACACGACGGGTCGGCTGACCTCCGAGATGGTCATCAAGACGCTGCGGATGGGCATTCCCATCCTCGTCTCCCGCTCCGGCTTCACGGCGTGGGGTGTGGAACTGGCGCGCAAGGCGGGCATGACGCTCGTCGGGCGCGCCCGCGGCAAGCGCTTCGTGGCGCTGGCCGGGGAGCACAGGATCGTCTTCGACCAGGATCTATCCTTCGTGGACGAGGAAAGCGCCAGGAGCCGTCGCAAGGGAGCCGAGCGTGACGACTGATCCGGCAGCGAAGGACGCCATTCTAGGCGTGCTGCTCGCCGGCGGCCTCGCGCGACGCATGGGCGGCGGCGACAAGCCGCTGCGCACTGTCGGCGGCCGAACGATCCTGCAGCGCGTGATCGACAGGATGGCGCCGCAATGCGTCGGCCTGATTCTCAACGCCAATGGCGACCCCGCGCGTTTCGCTGCCTATGGGTGGCCCGTCGTGCCGGACGACGTGCCCGGCTTCGCCGGACCCCTCGCCGGCATCCTCGCAGCGCTGGACCACGCGGCGCGGGAGCTGCCACAGGTGACCCACGTCGTAAGCGTCGCGGCGGACTCCCCGTTCCTGCCGGGCGACCTCGTGGCGCGGCTCGACGCAGCCCGGCGTGCCGCCGGTGCCGACCTCGCCTGCGCCGCCTCGGACGGCCAGGGCCATCCCGTCATCGGCCTGTGGCCGGTGGCCCTGCGCGACGCGCTCAGGCACGCGCTGTTGGTGGAGGACATCCGCAAGATCGACCGCTTCACCGCCCGCTACCGCCTCGCCACGGTAGAGTGGCCGATCGATCCGATCGACCCGTTCTTCAACGCGAACACCCCCGAGGACATCGCCTTGGCCGATGACCTTGCAAGCCGTCACGCGGGCCTGTAATGGTCGTGCAGGAACGCGCAAAGATTTAGCCGTTTCAGCACGTTGGGGAGGTTCGAGATGAAGATGATCGTGATCGCGGGCCTGATCGCCGTCGTCGGCGCCATTGCCGCCATGACCGTCCTGAACGACCGGTTCCAGCAGACGGCCTACCAGGCCTTCTCGACGAGCGGCGCCCGCGTCGGCAACCCGGGCGACAACCTCGTCGGGCGCGACTGGCCGAGCGTCTACCGCGCCGACCGCAGCTGATCTCAGCGCAGTATCTCGTAGGAGAGGAAGCCGACGACGTCGCCGGGCGCGACGCTCGTCACGGGCTCCGGCAGTTCCACCAGACCGTCCGTCTCCGTCAGTGACGTAATCACGCCGGCGCCCTCGCGCGGATGCTTGCGGGCAACCACCCTGCCCTGCCCGTCGCGCGCCAGAGCCACCCGGACATATTCCCGCCGACCTTCCTTCTTGCGGTAGGCGAAATCGGCCACGACCGGCAGCGGCGGCGGCAGCGCATGGACCTGGCCGGCAAGCGCCGCCACAAGCGGCCGCACGACGTGGGCGAAAGTGACGAAGACGGCGACGGGGTTTCCCGGCAGGCCGATCACCGGCGTGCCCTCGACCACGCCCATGGCGATCGGCCGGCCCGGCTTGATGGCCAGCCGCCAGAACACCAGCGAGCCGACGCTCTCCAGCGCCGCGCGGACGTGATCCTCCTCGCCGGTGGACACCCCGCCGGACGTGACGACGAGATCATGCCCGGACGCAGCCGCGCGAACGGCGGACGCCACCGCGTCTTTGTTGTCCGCGAGAATGCCGAGATCGCTCACCTGCGCGCCCAGCCGGCGCAGCAGAGCCTGCAGCACGAAGCGGTTCGAATCGTAGAGTGCGCCGGGGCGCAGTGGCGTGCCCGGCTGCAGCACCTCGTTTCCCGTCGAGAACACCGCGACCCGCAGGCGGCGGCGGACCGTTACCTCCGGAAGGCCGAGGGCCGCCAGCAGCGCCACGTCCTGCGGCGTCAGCCGCCGGCCTGCGGCGAGGACTGTTTCGCCGCGCGGCGCATCCTCGCCGGCGAGACGCCGGTTCGCGCCGCGCTTCAGTCCGGTCGGGAGATGAACGCGGCCATCCTCCAGTCGGCAGTCCTCCTGCATGTAGAC
>JAIYAB010000257.1 GCA_027489275.1 Hyphomicrobiales bacterium | reverse complement strand
TCCCTTCGGCGGCGGCGCGCGCAGCCGCCGAGCGGCACCCTATCCGTAGATGATGTCGCGGACCGGGCGGCCGTCCGGCGTCTTCTCGCCGTGCTGGCGGTCGGTCGTCTCGCGAATGCGGTCGGCGACCTCCGCGTACAGCGCCCGCGCGTCCTCCGCGCGGATGCGGTCGCTTTTCATGAGGCGCACGATCATGGGCTCGGACAGCATGTCGTCGAGTCCCGGATCCCGTATGGTCTGCATGGCCGCGCTCTCCCTGTTTTGCGCAACCCCCACCAGGTTATTGTGTACGCGCAACCGAGCCGATGTTACGGCCGAGTGGAGGTTAGCCCAGAAACCGGCGGCTCACCAGAGGATGGACGTGGATTCGTCAACCTGAAGTGAACACTTCCTTCCCAATCGAACGCATGGGTTCCGACGACGGTTGAAGGCAGTCGGGACGGATTGAGCTTGATTCGGGCTTCATGTTCGAACGAAGTCGGCAGTCAAGATATTCTTAACGATTGAATTTCGGTTTTTCGGACATCGTCCGCGTGCCGCGAACGGAACTTCTGCCACGCGACTGCATTCTGCTGCCATGGCACAGACATCGTTTGGACCGACGACAGCCGCGGAAGAGGAGCCGTCGACGGTTCTCGTCGTCGAAGACGAGGTTCTGATTCGGCTCACGGTCGCGGACTACCTTCGCGAGTGCGGGTTCCACGTGCTCGAGGCCGCCACCGCCGACGAGGCTGTGCGGGTTCTCGCTGCGGAGGTCGAGGTCGACATCGTATTCTCGGACATCCAGATGCCGGGCAGCATGGACGGCTTCGCGCTGGCGCGGTGGATCCGCGACCATCATCCGCATGTGCGGGTTTTGCTGACATCGGGCCTCGGGCGCACCACGGCGGTAGCGCGCGACCTGTGTGAGGAGAACCCGCTCATGCCCAAGCCCTATGACCATGGATCGTTGCTGGAAAGGCTGAAGGACATGCTGCGGCGGTGAGGTCCGAAATCGCCCGCCCTTCGCATCCGCTTTGCCAATGCCTATGTTGGGCATGCGTCGGTTCGGAGGATCGCGACGCGGTTCGGGAACCCTGGCATGACGGCGCGATCCACACGTCCACGTGAGGGGGGAGAAGCGCTTCGCACGGCGCTCCTGATCCTCGTCTGCGTGGCGTTGGCCGTGCTGCCCTTCAACAGCGCGGCGGGACCGGCGGGGCATCCCTGCGATGCTCGAATGCTGTCCCAGAAGACGGGCCATGCCCATGACGGCATGCACGGCGATAGCGCTGGCCAGACAGAGCCTGAGCACGTGGCGGACCGCCACGTGGACCACGGCGCGCCCGGCCTGCCCGGGGCGACGTGCGCCACGTGCGCGCTGCATTGCTCCGTTGTGTTTGCCGTCGGCGAAGGACTTCCGTTTCGGCACGGACCCGCGCGGACGCTCGTTGCGCTCGCGCCGATCGCCGGGCCGCCGGGGCTGAACCCGGCGCCGGCGGACCCGCCGCCCCGGGCCTGAGGCGCGCCAGCCTTCACGGCCGCAGGCCGCACCGTTCCTAACACCCGGAGACGACATCATGAACTCGACCCTCAAGGCCGCCGTGGCGGCCCTCGTTCTCAGCTTGCCCTCGCTCGCCGCTGCGCAGCAGAGCAACCAGCACGGCCAGCATGGCCAACCGGCGAAGCCCGCGGCAGGCATGCCGATGCAGCATCATGGGCAGCACGGCGGTGCCGCGGCGCAGCCGAAGGCCAAGCTCGGGCCGGCCGAGACGGCCTATCAGGCCATCAACGCGCGGATGCACGAGCAGATGGACATCACGTTCACCGGCAATCCGGACGTCGACTTCGTCCGCGGCATGATCCCGCACCACCAGGGCGCGGTGGACATGGCGAAGGTGGTGATGGCGTTCGGCAAGGATCCCGAGATCCGCAAGCTCGCCGAGACCATCGTCAAGGCCCAGGAAGACGAGATCGCGCTGCTCAAGGCGTGGCTCGAGAAGAACGCGAAGTGATGCACGGCGCGTTGGATCGCGCGCCTTCGCGCTGATCGACCCGTCCCGGCGGCAGACCTGCCAGTCACCGCCGGGATGGAACGTCTCGGGATCGCGCGCCGTTGTCGCCGGTCCCCCCGGGCCCTCAGCCGCGCCCGTGCCGTTCGGGGACGGTTTGCGCTGGAGGTGTCGGATGATCGAGCTTTGGGGCGGCGCGGAATGCACCCGCGCCCGCATCGGCGATGTCTTCAGGGACCAGTCGGACGAAACGGGCCACACCGATCGCCCCGACGACCTGGACAGGATCGCCGAACTCGGCTTCCGGACGCTGCGATATCCGATCCTGTGGGAAACCGTCTCGCCCGACGGGCCGGACGCCGCCGATTTCACGTGGCACGACGGCCGGGTGGAGCGCCTTCGCGAACTCGGGATCGATGTCATCGCCGGGCTGTGCCACCACGGCTCCGGGCCGGCTCACACGAACCTGCTGGACCCGGCCTGGCCGGCGCTGCTTGCGGGGCACGCCCGCCGCGTCGCCGAGCGCTATCCGCACATCCGGCGCTACACGCCGGTGAACGAGCCG
Source organism: Hyphomicrobiales bacterium (assembly GCA_027489275.1). Taxonomy (GTDB): domain Bacteria; phylum Pseudomonadota; class Alphaproteobacteria; order Rhizobiales; family Beijerinckiaceae; genus Alsobacter. The sequence goes on along the minus strand of JAIYAB010000257.1, from coordinate 2,894 downwards.
CTGACGACGGCGCGTTTTTCGTGCCTCTACGGGCACTGGTATCCGCACCAGCGTTCGTACCGCGCCTTCCTCCCGGCGCTGGTCAACCAGTGCAAGGCAACGGTGCTGGCGATGCGGGAGATCCGCAAGGTGCGGTCCGACGCGCTGCTGGTCCAGACGGACGACCTCGGCAAGACGTTCTCCACCCCTGCACTCGCCTTCCAGGCGGAGCACGAGAACCAGCGGCGCTGGCTCACCTTCGACCTGCTGTGCGGCCGGGTCGACCGGGAGCATCCGTGGTGGCGGATCATGCTGGCCTGCGGGGTCGCGCAGGGCGATCTCGAGATGCTGCTGGAGGGCGACGCCGCGCCCGACATCATCGGGATCAACCACTACCTGACCAGCGAGCGCTATCTGGACGAGGCGCTGCACCGCTATCCGGAAGGCCTGTGGGGCGGCAACGGCCATCAGCGCTATGCCGACGCCGAGGCGGTCCGCATGCCGATCCCGCACGAGGATCTCGGCCCGGCCGCCCGCCTGCGCGAGGTGTGGCAGCGCTACGGGCGGCCCGTCGCGGTCACGGAAGTCCACCACGGCTGCAGCCGCGACGACCAGTTGCGCTGGCTCATGGAGGTCTGGAAGGCCGCGGCCACGGTCAGGTCCGAGGGTGCCGACATCCGTGCGGTCACTGTGTGGTCGCTCTTCGGCACGGTGGACTGGAACTCGCTGCTGACGCAACGCGAGGGGTGCTACGAGCCCGGGCCGTTCGACGTGCGCGGCCCTGCGCCGCGCCCCACCGTGCTGGCGGCGGCGGCCCGCCGCCTGGCGAACGGCGAGCCGTTCGACCATCCCGTGCTCGACCGGGCCGGATGGTGGAAGCGCCAGGAACGCTTCTACCGCCACGTCCACCGGGGCGCGGCGACGTGCCGCCTCGTCGGCTCTCCGCGCGAACTGCTGATCGCGGGCGGGGGAGGGACGCTGGGGCGTGCGTTCTCGCGCATCTGCAATGCGCGCGGCCTCGATCACTCGCTGGTCGGGCGCGGCGAGATGGACATTGCCGACCCCGCCCGCGTCGCCGCCGCGCTCGACCGGGCGCGTCCGTGGGCGGTGATCAACGCGGCCGGCTTCGTGCGCAGTCCCCGCCCTGACGAGGAGGAGCGCTGCATGCGCGACAACGCACACGGCGCGGGCGTGCTGGCGCAAGCCTGCGCGGAGCGCGGCATCCGCCTGCTGACCTTCTCCTCCGACCTCGTCTTCGGCGGCGAGAAGGGCGCCCCCTATGGGGAGGACGACTGTCCGAACCCGGTCTGCGTCTATGGCGCGAGCAAGGCGGAGGCCGAGCGCATGGTGCGCGCGGCGTGTCCCCAGGCGCTCGTCGTGCGCACCAGCGCGTTCTTCGGCCCCTGGGACAGGCACAATTTCGTTTGGTCCGTGCTCGAAGCCCTTGCCGCCGGCCGCCGGTTCCGGGCCAGCGCCGATATCGTCTCGCCGACTTACGTGCCTGATCTCGTGCACGAGAGCCTCAATCTGCTGATCGACGGCGTGGAGGGCGTGTGGCACCTCGCCAATCCCGGCAGCGTGTCATGGATCGACCTCGCCCGCCGCGTAGCGTCGATCGCGCGGCTCGATCCCGACGTCGTCGCGCAGGAAGAGGAGGACGGTCCCGCCGGCGCCCCGCGCAACACGACTCTCACCAGCGTGCGCGGCGTGGTGATGCCGCCACTCGCGGGGGCGCTCGACCGGTTCTTCCGCGACGCGGAAATCGCGTGGGCGCAGGAGACGGCGCGCGCAGCCGGGTGACGCTGCAATCCCCGCTTGCGATCGGCCCCGCTCCGGGCAAGATCCCGCCTGAACGACGGCGGGAGGACGACGCGCATGATCGACCGGAGGGGAACCAGTCTCGCGGCCGCGGCCTTGCTGATGATCGCGGCTTTGGGCGACGGGGCGCTGGCGCAGGGCGCCTCGCCCGCGCCGTGGCGCGCCATCGGCAACGAGCCGTCATGGACGCTGACGCGGACGGCCGAACAACTGACATTCGTGACCGAAATGGGCGCAAGGTCGGTGTCGGCTCCGATGCCCAAGCCCGCGCGTCTCGGCCCGAAGACGACGCGTTACTCCGCCGTCGCCGACGGCCGCCCGTTGCGCGTGACCGTCACGCGCGGCATCTGTGCCGATACCATGAGCGGCATGCCGCATCCCGAGCGCGTCTCGGTGCGCTTCGGCGGCCGGACCTACAAGGGTTGCGGCGGCGAGCCGGCGAGCCTCCTGCGCGGGGACGCCTGGCGGGTCGCGCGGATCGGCGACAAGCCGGTCGGTTCGGCTGTCCAGGTGACGATGCTGTTCGATTCGGAGGGGCGCGTGTCCGGCAAGGGCGGGTGCAACCAGTACAGCGCAGGCGTGTCGCTCACGGGCGAGGGGCTTTCCTTCCAGAAGGGGCTGTCGACGATGATGGCGTGCGAGCCCCCGCTGATGGAGATCGAGCGCGCGTTCCTCGATCGCCTCGGGACGATCAACCGCTTTTCGATGGAAACGGAGCGCAGGCTCGTGCTCCATGCGGCCGACGGCAGCACGATCGTTGCCGAGCGCCGGCGCTGACGCGCCCCCATAGTCCGGAGCCAGCCATGACATCACTTGCCGTCGTCGGACTCGGACGCTGGGGAAAGGTGCTCGTCAATGCGGTGCAGGGCAGGAGCGACACGGTGCGGTTCGTGGCCGCCGTCACGCGTGATCCCGCCGCGGCCGCGGCATACTGCGACCCGCTGGGCATCCGGCCGCTGCCGAGCCTCGACGCCGCGCTGGCCGATCCCGCGATCGACGGGATCGTGCTGGCGACGTCCCATTCCCGCCATGCCGACGAGGTCGTGGCCTGCGCGCGGGCGGGCAAGCCCGTCTTCGTCGAGAAGCCGTTCGCGCTG
>JAIYAB010000448.1 GCA_027489275.1 Hyphomicrobiales bacterium | reverse complement strand
TCTTGTCGCGGGCGTCGGAGGAAAAGCGTACGTCCTTGGCAGCCATGACGTGTAGCTCCTGAATATCTTGATTACGGGATGTCTTGGGGAGGGATCGGAGGGGCGAGACGCCCTTACTTGCCGACCACACCCATGATGTCGGACTCCTTCATGATGAGGAGATCCTGGCCGTCGATCTTCACTTCCGTGCCCGACCACTTGCCGAAGAGGACGCGATCGCCCTTTTTCACGTCGAGCGGGACGAGCTTGCCGGCCTCATCGCGGGCTCCGGAGCCGACAGCCATGATCTCGCCCTCCTGGGGCTTCTCCTTGGCGGAATCCGGGATGATGATGCCGCCCTTGGACTTCTCCTCGGACTCCAGGCGGCGGACGACGACACGGTCGTGCAGCGGACGGAACTTCATGGTCTCTTTTTCCTCTCGGCGACGCGCCCATCGGCGCTGAAGCGATCCTGATCGAGCCCTGTTAGCACTCCATCAAAGGGAGTGCCAAAGGTGGGCTGGAGATAGGGGTGACGTGAGGTCCTGTCAAGGCCGGGGCGGGCCGATCGGCCGGGGGCTCCGCCTTAATCACTCGGCCACCGCCGCGAGGTAGTGTCGAAATCAGGCCCGATCAAGGCCGTCAGGGGCCCATTCGGCCCGATCGTGGGTGATTTCGTGGGGCTCGTCGCAAGTTTCCTCGTCAACTCCCTGGCGAATTTCGCGCTGGGCCTGCTGCTTGCCTTCTTCCTGGGGCCGAGCCGGTTCGGGCTCTATGCGGTTGCCGTGGCCGGCGCCGGCGCGCTGGCCTCGCCGGCGATCGACTGGGTTCGCCACGCCGCGACCCGCTTCTACTCCGACACCACCCGCGCTGAAGACCCCGCCATCCGCGCGACCCTCGACGCGACGGTCGCCGGGCTTGTCGGCGGCCTCGGCCTCATAGCCCTGCTGCTGCCGGCGTTGGGGCCGGCGCTGACGGGCGATCCTGTCGTCGCCGTCCTGGCCCTCGCCTTCTGCACCCTGTCCGCGCTGTTCGACTACGGCTCGGCGCTGGCCCGCGCCCGGTTCCTCGAGCGGGCCTATGCCCGCCTCGTCATCCTGCGCAACGGCCTCATGCTGGTCCTGATGACTGCCACGGCTGCGCTCACCCGGGACCCGTCGGCGGTCCTTGCCGCCGGCATCGTGGCGCTCGGCGCATGCCTCGTGCTGGGGCGCGGCGATCTGCGCGATCCCGGCGCGCGCTGGACGCTGGCGCGGCGCGACCTCGCGCGCGCCTTCGCGTTCTACGGCGTGCCGCTGATGGCCGCCGGCGGCTTTGCCATGGTCCAGGCCTTCTACAACCGGGCGGCCGTGGCCGCCGCCTTCGGGCTGGCGGAAGCGGGCAAGTTCTCGTTGGCCTACGACATCGGCGTGCGCATCGTCGCCGTGACGGCGACCGCGCTCGACGTGCTGCTGTTCCAGCTCGCGGTGCGCACGGACGCCCGTGAGGGGCGCGAGGCCGCGCTGGCCCAGGTCGGCCGCAACCTCGCTGTCGTCCTCGCCGTGCTGCTGCCGACGGCGCTGGGATACGGTCTCGTCATCCGCTCCTTTGAGGCGGTGTTCGTCCCCGCGGATTACCGCGGCGCCTATGCCGCCTATTCCCTTGCGCTCCTGCCGGGCCTGACGGCGTGGGCGCTGATGCAGTTCGGGCTGTCGCCGGCCTTCCAGATCCGCGGCCGGACGTCGCCCATGCTGCTCCCGAACGCGGCCGCGCTGGCGGGAACCGTCGTCCTCGGCACGCTGCTCGCCGAGACCATGGGGCCGATGGGCCATGCAATCGCCTTCAGCCTGTCCATGCTGGGCGCGCTGGTCCTGACGGCGGTGATGGTTGTCCGACAGGCGCCGGTCCCGGTGTCCTGGCGATCCGTGGCATCGACCGGCGCCGCGCTGGCGGCGATGGCGGCGGCGGTTCTGGCGGTGGCGGGACCGGAGCCGTCCCTCGCCGCGCTCGGGGCGAGCGTCGCGGTCGGCGGAACCGTGTATGCGGCAGTCTCGCTGGGGCTCGACGTCGCCGGCATCCGCCGCGCGCTCGCGGCCCGCCTGCGGCGTGTTCCCCGGCCGTCCTAGGCGAAGCCGCGCACGGCGAAGGCTGAGACCATCATCCCGCCGACGAAGAGGGGGACGCCGAAGCCGCTGTAGAACAGCGCCTTCTCCACCGGCGCGCGCAGGAAGCCGCGCATCAGGACCGCCTGCCCGACGAGCAGCGCCAGGATGGCCGCGGCGTGGACGGGCTGGCCCCAGGCGAGCAACAGGCCGATCACGACGACCTGAGGCAGCGCCATGATCGCGCAGGCCGCCCTGGCCGCCCCGTCGGGACCCAGCAACACCGGCAGCGAGTCGATGCCCATCTCGGTGTCGCCGCGGATGGACTTGAAGTCGTTCAGGGTCATGATGCCGTGCGCGCCGATGCTGTAGAGCGCGGCGAGCCACAGCGCCGGCGCGTGCGGCAGCGCGCCGCCCAGCATGACAGCTGCGCCGGTGACCCACGCCAGGCCTTCGTAGGACACGGCGCACGCCGCGTTGCCCCACCAGCCGTTGCGCTTCAGGCGCAGCGGCGGCGCGCTGTAGGCCCAGGCGAGCGCCAGGCCCAGGGCGGCGGCGACGAGCACCCAGGACCCGAGCGAGGCGGCGACGAGGAGCGACAACACGGTCCAGGCGCAGGCGATCCACAGGCCCCATCGTCCCGGAATGCGTCCGGAGGGAATCGGGCGGTTCGGCTCGTTGATCGCGTCGACGTGGCGGTCGTACCAGTCATTAACCGCCTGGCTCGTCGCGCAGACGAGGGGGCCGGCGAGCAGCACGCCGACGAGCGCGACGCCCCAGTTCGCGCCGATCGCCGCTCCCGACGATACCACCCCGCAGGCGAAGGCCCACATCGGCGGAAACCAGGTGATCGGCTTCAGGAGCTCGAGAACCGCCGACGGCGCAGGATAGGTGAGGGGGCGTCCCGACATGCGGGAAGGCTAGACCGGAGCCCTCGAAGCGTCAATTTGGATTGACACTTCCCTGCCGGAACAGGAGCACGTTGAGCGCGGACACGACGACGACATAGGCGGCGCTCGCGATGCCGATCGCGCCGATGGTGACGCCGGCGTCGAACAGCACGCCGAACAGCACCGGCGTCGTCGCAGATCCGACCACCATGATCGCCCCTGCGAGCGCGCGGATCGTGCCGAGATTCTCCGTGCCGTAGATCTCGGCAAGGACGGCCGGGACCACGACCGCGTTGGCCGCCGCCGTCATCGCCAGCAGCGCGAAGAACACCATGGCCGGCGGACCGCCCGGCCAGACCGCCAGCGTCAGCGAGGCCAGCCCGAGGAAGACGAGGTAGAACGGCGCCACGCGGACGCCGCGGAAGCGGTCCACCACCGTTCCCGCCGTCATGGTCGAGACGAGCGCCGTTCCCGCATAGGTGGCGAAGCCGACGGCGATCTCGTCGAGACCCCAGCCGACCTGCTCGCCGATGAGCCGCTGGTGGAAGAAATATCCGGTCCCGATCGCGCCGGGGGCGATCATCGAGGGAACGAGGACCAGGAACCGCCAGTCGCGGATCACGTCGCGGCGGCGCTGCGGAGTCGTCGGATCCGCCGGCGCCGCGCGCCGGACCGGGGCCGCGTCTGCCGTCCGGCGTCGGCGGATCGCCTTGGCGAGCACGAGACCGAAGGCGACCGTCAGCACCGAGGCGACGATCTGCCAGACGCCCGTCCAGCCGGCCGCGGCGATGACGGCCAGCGTAAGGCCGGGCAGCACCATCTCGCCCGTGGAGAAACCCAGCGTCGCGATGCCGATCGCGCGGCCCCTGATCGCCTGCGGCAGCCGGGCGGTGCTGGTGACAGAGGCGTGGCCCAGCATGCCCTGACCGAACAACCGCAACGCGAAGAGCGACAGGGCGACGACCACAACGCTCGGCGCCAGCGACAGTCCGAGCGCCGCAAGCGCCAACCCGCCGACCGCCACCGCGGCGTAGACCTCGGTCGAGACGCGGTCGAGCACGCCGCCCGCCCAGATCATCAGCAGGCCCGAGCACAGCGTCGCGGTCGAGTAGATCGCCCCGAACCCCCCGTGGCTGAGGCCGAAGCTCTCCCGGATGCCGGGGCCGGACAGCGCGATGAAGAACGTCTGTCCGAAGGACGAGCACAACGCGAGACCGTAGCCGAACGCCACGGTCCCCCCATGGCGCAGGATCAGCTCGCGGAAGGTCATGGACGCAATCCATAGCGCATGCCGCCGATTCCGCGCGCGGCGAAAGGCCTGCGCTCGACGCGGCCTTGCCCTGCGTCGCGGCGGGACTGCGCGGTCGCCTCAACTCCCGGTGCGTGCCGTCCCCGGCGTGGCCGGCGTCGCCGTGTTGAGCTCGCTGCGCAGGGTGCGGGCGCGGGGGTAGCGCGGGTCGATGGCCAGCACCTTGTCGAGCGCGGCCACCGCCGACGCCGCATCGCCCTTCGTCCGGGCGATCGAGGCCCGACCGAACCAGGCGCGGGCCGAGTTCGGGGCGGCCTGAAGGGACGCCTCGACGTCCTCCGTTGCCGCCTCCAGCTCACCCTGCCGGATCAGGAACTCGGCGCGGGCCATGCGGATGTCCGGGTTGGTGCGCGCCAGTTCGACCGCGCGGTTCAGGTCCGCCCGGGCGGTCTCGATGGTCTTCTTGCGCTCGTAGGCGCCGGCGCGCAGCACATGCGCGCGAGCCTTGCGCGTGTTGCTGCGCGGCGTGCCGCCGTCGATGACGGCGGTGCAGTTGAAGATGACCCAGTCGGGCTCCGGGTTGCGCTTGCACTCGTTCCAGGCCCGATCCTCGGCCTGGGCCGACGCCGGGACAGGGATGGCGGCCAGCATCGCCGCAACGGCCAGCAGGGGGAGGGTGGCACGCATTGAACGCCTTCCGGTTGAACCGGACGGCATTGAAGCCTCATTCGCGCAACTTGGCTACAGGCTGCGGCAGGGGAATTCTCCGCCGCTCACGCCACCATGCGGATCACCTTGCCGACCTTGTCGATCAACTCGCCGATCTGGTCCTTCGTGATCATCAGCGGCGGCGACAGGGCGATCGTGTCGCCGGTGATGCGCACCATGACGTCGAGCTCGCGGAAGCCGCGGTCCATCGCCTCGAAGGCGCGCTGGCCGAAGGCGTCGGGCCGCGAGGCGAGGTCGATGCCGGCGACCAGTCCCATGGTGCGGATGTCCAGCACGTTCGGCTGCCCCTTCAGCGACATCGCCGCGTCGTACCACGTCTCCTCCAGGGCGGCGGTGTGCTCGAAGAGCTTCTCCTCCCGGTAGATGTCCAGCGTCGCGAGGCCGGCCGCGGCGGCCAGCGGATGGCCGCTGTAGGTGTAGCCGTGGAACAGCTCGATGACGTGTTCGGGGCCCTTCATGAAGGTGTCGTAGATGCCCTTGCGGGCGATCACGCCGCCCATCGGCACGGTGCCGGAGTTCACCGCCTTGGCGAAGCAGATCATGTCCGGCTCGACGCCGAAGCGCTCGGCGGCGAAGGCCGTGCCCAGCCGGCCGAAGCCGGAGATCACCTCGTCGAAGATCAGCAGGATGCCGTACTTGTCGCAGATCGCGCGAAGCCGCTCGAGGTAGCCCTTGGGCGGCGGCAGCACGCCGGTGGAGCCGGCCATCGGCTCGACGATGACCGCGGCGATCGTGGAAGCGTCGTGCAGCGTGACGATGCGCGCCAGCCCGGCGGCAAGGGGCGCGCCCCATGCGGGCTGGCCGCGCGAGAAGGCCTGCGCGGCCCGGTTGTAGGTGTGCGGCAGATGGTCGACGCCGGTGAGCAGCCCGCCGAAGAATTTCCGGTTGTTGACGATGCCGCCGACCGAGATGCCGCCG
>JAIYAB010000424.1 GCA_027489275.1 Hyphomicrobiales bacterium | reverse complement strand
TGACCGGGCCGGAGACGAAAGCGCCTGCGATCACGGCCAGGGTCGCCGCCCCGACGCCCACGACCTGCGCACCGGGAAGGCCCGCCGCCTCGAGTTCCTTCGCCCATGCCATGGCGGTGCCGGGACCCCCGACGAAAGAGAGCGAACCGGCAAGCACGCCATAGGCCGGGTGAGCTCCCCACAGCGTGACGAAGACCGCTCCGCTGACATTCTGCATGACGAGCGCCAGGACCGTGACGGCGCACAGGATCATGAGCGGCTTACCGCCCTTGAGCAGGGCGCTGAGCTTGGCGGACAGGCCGATCGTGGTGAAGAACACGAGCAGGAGCGCGTCGCGCATCCGCGACCCGAAGACGATGTCGTAGCCCATGTAGAGCTGGGCCATCAGGACGAGAAGCGCCACGATCATCGCGCCGACGACGGCGTTGGGCATGTCGATCTTGCGCAGCGCCGGGATCGACGTGCGGACGAACCGCCCGATGAACAGTGCGACCATGCCGACGATCAGGGTCTGGAGTTCGTCGAGTTCGATGCGGATCACGCCGATAATCCCCTTTTCGTGACGGAGAGCGGCCGCTTTGCTGCGGCCGTTCCCGTTTCTCGATGCGTCGCTGGCCTACTGCGCGAGCACCATCGCGAAGTATCCGAAGACCGTGAGCAGGACGCCCGAGACCGCGTAGGCGACGGGGAAGCCGATCCACGGCACGTTGCTCTGGATCTCCACCGCCGCCTCGCGGCATGGTCCGGAGTGGCTGCGGGCGCCGGCGACGCCGCCCATCAGGACCGCCGGGTTCATCTTGAACACGTGGTAGCCGATGGACCAGACGATGACCGGCGGGATCGAGCAGGCGACGAAGCCGACGAGCAGGATTTTCACTGCCAGCAGGCCCGTGAGCTGGGTGAGCAGCGAGTTGCCGGCGTTGATGCCGACGATGGCGACGAAGACCACGAGGCCGAGGTCTTCCAGGATGTTGCGTGCCTCGTTCGGCGTGTTGCCGAAGAAGCGCACGCGCGACACGATCGAGGATACGATCACGCCGGAGACGAGCAGGCCGCCGGCGTTGCCGAGGCCGACCGAGGCGCCGAAGGCCGGGAACTGGATGGTCCCGATCAGCAGGCCCAGGATCATGCCGACCGACAACGTCAGCAGGTCCGTCGCGGTGCTGGGCCGCACCACCTTGCCGAAGAAGGAACCGACCTTCGTCACCGCCTCCTTCAGGCCGACGACGGTGACGATGTCCAGGCGCTGAAGCTTCGTGTTGGTGCCGAGCGGCATGTCGATGCCGCCGCGCTCCAGCTTCACCACCTGAACCTGGTTGACGTCCGGGAGCGCCCGCATCTCCTCCTGCGTCAGCTTCAGGGCGTCCTTGTTGGTCACCACGATGTCGGCGCGGTCGAGCGGGATGTCGAGCGCCATGCGGTCGGAGACTTCCGGGCCGATCAGGCCCATCTTCTCCGTCATGGTTTCGCGCCGGCCGCCCAGCGCGATGACGTCGCCCATCTGGAGCGGCAGGTCGTCCGTGACGCCGAGCTTGCTGCCGTCGCGCACGACGTTGAGGACGCGGTACTCGGGGTTGGCCTTGAGGAACGTCCCGACGGGCTTTCCGGCCCAGGCCGCGTTTTCGAGCTTGTAGGCGCGCAGCGCCGCCGGCAGCCAGCCGGTCAGCGTCTTGCTGTCGCCGCTGGCGACGCCGAACTTCGCCTCGTACTCGCGCGCCGAGGCGCGGGCATCGATGCCCCACCACTTGGGCAAGTACTTGGTGATGAGGATGATGCCGACCGTGCCCCAGATGTAGGTCAGGCCGTAGGAGAGCGCGATCATCGAGGAGACGTCCGCGGCGGTCGTTCCCGCCGGCAATGTCACGACGCCCGCATTCACCGCCTCCTCGGCCGAGCCGATGGCCGCCGACATGGTCTGCGAGCCGGCCAGGATGCCGCCTGCGGCCCCCGGGGGAAGGTTCAGGAGTTGCGAGCCGGCGACGACGAGGAACAACCCGACGAGGCAGCTCACGAAGGCGAGCCCGGTGAACTTCAGCCCGTCGCCGCCGAGGCTGTTGACGAAGGACGGGCCGACGCGCAGCCCGACCCCGTACATGAACAGGTAGTAGAACATCGACTTGGTGAAGTTATCGAGCTGCAGCTTCACGCCGTAGGCGGAGCCCCAGACCGACAGGCCGCAGCCCACGATGATGGCGGCGGCGACCATGCCGAGCCCGTAGCCGCCGATGCTCTGGCGGCCGATCCACACGGCGAGGCCGACGGTGACGAAGAGAAGGATGAACGGGTTCGACCCGAGGAACGTGAAGAGGCTGGACATGGCATGCGGTCCTTGCAGTGCGAGGGAGCGGGTCAGGCCTTCTTTTTCGAAGACCTCGCCTTCAGCACGTCGGGCTTGAGCAGCTTCAGGCCGCGCGCGGCCTCGTAGCCGTGGATCTCCTTCACATCGAGCTTGCGCATGAAGCCGATCGTCTCGGCCGTCAGCACCTGCCCGGGCACCATGATCGGGAAGCCGGGAGGATAGGGGATGACGAAGTTGGCCGAGACCAGCTCCGGCCCGTTCTTGAGGCGCTTGTCCACCTCGGGGCTGTTGAGCGGCAGGTACTCGCAGTCGGCCTCGACATAGGCCCCGTAGAAGGCGGTGCGCATGTCGCCTTCGCTGGTCCTGTCGCCCGCGTCGCCGCGGAAGGCATCGTGGAAGCGGCTGAAGTTCGGCAGGTCGGGCACGTCCTCCATCAGGTTCTTCACCCGCGCCTTGAACGCCGCCTGCACCGTCTCGCCGCCGTCGCGCAGCCGGTTCTCGATCTCGCGGCAGATCTCCACCAGCACCCGCACGAGATGGGCGATGTCGGAGCGGGTGTTGTTGATGTTGGACTGCAGCAGGACGGAGTTGCGCGACGTCTTGTTGAGCTGGATGTCGAAGCGCTCGGCCAGCAGCCCCTTGAACTGCGTCCCGTCGAACCCGGCCGTGCCGCACACCATCGTCATGCGCGTGGGGTCGAGGTAGAACTCGTCCTCGCGCATGGCCTTGATGATGTCGCCCCAGTTCGTGCCGGGCTTGAGGAAGTCGACGAAGCCGGACTGCCGGAACTCCGCGGGGATCATGTCGTCGGCGCCGAGCACCCGGAAGTACTTCGAGATCAGCGGGTGCCCGTTCACCGTGGCGCGGATCTTCAGCGCCGTGGAGATGGCGTTCATGACGAGGCCGTAGCCCTCGAGCTCCATCTGGCGCCGCGCCACGTCGAGGCTGGCGATGATCTGCTGGTTGGGGCTCGTCGAGGCATGCGTGAACACCGCCTCGTGGAACTGGCTCTCGACATGCGCGTAGTCGACGTCCTTCACCAGCACCATCGAGCCCTGGCGGATCGCCGACATCGACTTGTGGGTCGAGTTGGTCTGGTAGACGCGCAGGCGCACCTTGCGCGGGTCGGGGATGAGCCGCGTCTCCATCAGCACCTTGTCGGACGGCTTGGCGCCGAGCTTGGCCTGCTGCGCCTCGTAGGCGGCGAGAGACGCGGGATCGCGCAGCCACTCCTCGATGGCGCCGGCCGCGCCCATCGCCGTGCGCGGGCGCAGGAACGGCGACCAGCGCGCGAAGCCCGACCACGCCTCGTCCCACAGGAAGACGAGGTCCGGCTTGATGGCGAGGCACTCCTCCATCACCCGGCGCGTGTTGTACATGTGGCCGTCGAAGGTGCAGTTCGTCAGGTCCAGCATGCGGACGCGGTCGAGCCGGCCCTCGGCGCGCAGGTCGAGCAGCGCCTTCTTGATGGAGGCGAGCGGCACCGCGCCGTACATCGAATAGCGCGTCAGCGGGAACGCCTCGACATAGAGCGGCTGGCCGCCGCCGAGCACCAGCCCGTAATGGTGCGACTTGTGGCAGTTGCGGTCGACGATGACGATGTCGCCCGGCTTCACCAGCGCCTGCACCACCATCTTGTTGCTGGTGGAGGTGCCGTTGGTGACGAAAAACACGCGGTCGGCTCCGAAGGCCCGGGCGGCGTAGTCCTGCGCCTTCTTGATGTTGCCTGTCGGCTCGAGCAGGCTGTCGAGGCCGCCTGTCGTCGCGCTGCTCTCGGCGAGGAACAGGTTGATCCCGTAGAACTCGCCCATGTCGCGGATCCAGTCGGAGTGGAACACGGACTTGCCGCGCGCGATCGGCAGGGCGTGGAAGGTGCCGATGGGGCGCTGGGCGTAACGCTTCAGGTTCTCGAAGAACGGCGTGCTGAAGCGTGCCGCCACGCCCTCCAGGACCGACAGGTGCAGTTCCATCGGCTCCTCGACGGCGTAGAAGATCCGGCGCAGGCAATCCGCGCGGGGATCGCCGGCCATCGCCTCCACGTTGCGGTCGGACAGCATGTAGACGTCGAGTTCCGGGCGGATCGCCTTGATGGCGCGGGCGAGGTCGATGCCGGACGCCTGGCCGTGCTCGGCCTTGATGACGGGATCGATGATGCTGCGCAGCACCGGCGCGTCGTGGCGCGAGCGGTAGGGCATGTCGTCGGCGGTGACGACCGCCGCGATGCGGGGATTGACGATGACGGCGCAGAACGCGTCCTCGAACGAGCCGACGAAGACCGGCTCATAGACGAACTGGTCCTCCTTGCGCCGCAGCCGGCGCATCTCGTCGGCCAGCGCCGGCCAGCGATTGGCCGGCTGCGCCGTGACGAAGAGGGTCTCGAAGGACGGACGGCCCCGCTCCCCGCCGCCCAGGACCGACGGCACGAAGTCGATATCGTCCTGGCCCTCGCCCTCGCTCGCGCGCTCCAGCGTATTGGCCGTGTCGGCCTCAACCAGGATCACCTCCGAGATGCGGCGCACGGCCCGCGCCGTGCCTGCCGCGTCGTCGGCCTCGATGCGCTGGTCCAACGCCCGCATGATCTTCGCGCCCGGGACGGCGTGAAACTCCTCCATGATCAGCACGTCGGCCAGCGCCGCCTTCACGGCAGCCCGATCGCCCTCCCCGCTCGCCCAGCGGTCCGCCACGTCCGCCGCCGCACGCCAGCGATCAGCCCGCGCCGCGTGAAGGATGAAAAACGAGTCGATACGATCCTGGGACGTTGTGGTCATGGATCTCTCCGATTGCCGTGCGAGAGGAAGTGGGCGCTCATGGCGCAGAGGGTCCGGGCCGCTGCGCATGGTTCTTGCGACACTGGGTCGGCGTGATGCCTGACCAGCGCTCGAACGCTCGCGTAAAAACGCTCACGTCGGCGTATCCGAAGGCCTCGGCTATGGCGGTGATGCTCAGCCGGCTGTTTTCGAGGAACTGACAGGCGAGCGTGAAGCGGGTGTGCGCGAGCTCGCGCTGAAACGTCGTGTTCTGCTCGCGCAGGCGACGATTGAGCGCGCGGGGGTGCAACTTGAGGGCGGCTGCCGTGGTGCGAAGCGAGTGGTCCCCGTCGAGGGCCGTCACCGCCAGAATTCGGCGCAAACTGCTGACGATGTCGGGCGGTTCGATGGCCCAGTACTGCTCGAGCTTCGCGTGAAGCTTCAGTCTTCTGAAGGGATCGGCGTCGGGAACGGGCCTGCAAAGAATGCTCCCCGGATAGACCAGGGCATTATGCTCGGCGTTGAACCGCACCGGCGCCTTGAGGATCGACTGATACGGACGCTTGTCGGCAGGAGCGGCATGGCTGAACAGGATCTCGATCGGCCTTTCGCCGCAGAGTTCCATGATCATGGCGTTTCCGTACGCGATCGCCGCCTCGCAGAGCTGATCGAAAGCGGGAATGATCGCCTCGTGGACGCGATATCCGAAGAGGACTTCATCGTTGGCGGCGACGACGTAGGGACGGGCGCCGCGGACATAGCGACGCTGGTGGCTGGAGATGTCGGTCATCGCCGTACCCACGGTCGGCGCGTCGGCCATGTAGGCTCCCACGAGCCCGAGCATGCCGAGCGATCCACGGCTGCCGAGCAGCAGGCCGATGTGCGGGCAACCCGTCAGCGACTGCGCGACCTGGAATGCAGCGCCAAATTTCACGAAGGGTATGACGGCGTCGGAGTCGAGCAGGACTTCGCTCGAGATGCCGACCCGATGTGCCAATTCCACCGCGTCCCCGCCCAACTCCTCGACGAGCGCCGGAAGCTCCGCGAGGATGCCGATCCGCTGAAGCAACGGAGCCGTCTCTGGCGCGCGGCCGGCAGGCATCGACATCGAGGACAGTTCGTCGGGAGGCCCGATGAGGCTCATTGAACATTTCCACCCGCTTCAATCATTCTACTTTACTGAAGCAGGCGCACCGTATCACCACCCAGAAGCGAAAATATCAGGACCAATGCTTACACTCTGGGCGCATTATACGAAAAAACATAAGCCAACGACCTTCGCTGACGGGAGGGTCGGGATCAGAGAGCAATCGTTGTCGTCGGATTCGTTCAGATCCGTGAGACAACTTTACCGCTAGATCACGACACTGCGCTTGATCATTCGCGACAGGTCATCCGGCAACCTCGGGCCGGCACATCGGGGCGCGGTCAGGCGCCGGCCCCTGGGGCAACGGCCAGACCGGCGCGATTCGCAGGCAGCCCGTCGAACGCCGCCGGCAAGGATGCGCTAACCATGAACCCCGATATCACCATCAGGTCGTCGTCGTCCGGCCCGCCAGCTGCCGCTTTGGTGACACTTTCATTCACCCTTCTGGTGCCATGCTCAGGGTTCGATCGAGGCAGGCAACGGTGGGACGATAGGGTGGAACGGATCTCGCGCTTCGTTGTTCCGGTTTCAGGTGCTCTCGCGGCGTTTTTGTCGGGCGCGCTGGGGCTGACCATCGCCGGTATCATCTCGATGGAGGCGTTCTCGCTCGTCGTGCCGGTGTGCATGCTCGTGCTCTGGAGCATGGGCGACTGGCGCAGCCCATCCGAGCGTGCCGCCATGATCCGGGCCAATGACGTGCCGGGACGGTCGATCAGCCGACCAAGGCTTGGTAGCTGAGCACGCGCAGCTCGCGCCGGATCGGGTAGGTCGAGGACGGCATCAGCTGCGTGAGCAGGATGACGGCCATATCCTCCGCCGGATCCACCCAGAACGCCGTGCTCGCCGCCCCGCCCCATGCCACTTCGCCGGGCGTGCCCAGGATCTGGGCCTTGGCGGGATCGAGCATCACCGAGAAACCGAGCCCGAAGCCGATCCCGACATAGGTGGATTCCGAGAAGCGGGACTTGCCCATGTCGGCGATGTCGCCGGGCAGGTGGTTCGCCATCATCAGGTCGACCGTCTTGCGGCCGAGCAGGCGCACGCCGTTGAGTTCGCCGCGGTTCAGCAGCAGGCGGCAGAATCGAAGGTAGTCGGCGGCGGTGGAGACCAGCCCTCCTCCGCCAGACGCCATGCGCGCCCGCGTGAACCGGCTGTCGGCCGGATCGTCGACGAGGACGAGACGCCCGCCCTCGCCCGGGACGTAGTTGGCGGCGAACCGCTCCAGCTTGTCCTGGGGCACGACGAAGTCCGTCTCGGCCATGCCGAGCGGGCGCAGGATCTCATCGCGCATGAAGGCGTCGAACGGGCGGCCGGAGATCACGGCCACGAGGTGGCCCAAAACGTCGGTGGCGACGCTGTAGTTCCAGCGCTGGCCCGGCTGCGACAAAAGCGGCAGGCCGGCGAGCCGGTCGACGACGACGCCCAGGTCCTCGTCGGAGGTGCTGAAGTCGATCCCGCGCGCCCGGTACAGCGCGTCCACCGGGTGGGCGTCCATGAAGCCGTAGGTCAGGCCGGAGGTGTGGGTGAGCAGGTCGCGGAAGGTAATGTCGCGCTGCGCGGGAACGCTGTCCCACTTCGCGGTGCTGCCGTCCGTGAAGACGCGCATGCCGCGGAAAGCGGGAAGGAAACGCGCGATCGGGTCGTCGAGCTGGAACAGCCCGCGCTCGTACAGCATCATGATCGCGACGCTGGTGAGCGGCTTCGTCATCGAGTAGATGCGGAAGAGCGTGTCCTCGCGCAGTGGTCGCTGCCGCTCGACATCGGCAAACCCGCAGGTGCGCAGCCACGCGATTTCGCCGCCGCGCATGACCAGCGTCAGCATGCCGGGAAGCCGGCCGCTGGCAACGTAGCCGTCCATCCAGCCCGCGATCCGCCCGAGGCGGTCAGGGCAGAAGCCCAGCCGGGCGGGGTCGCCGACGGGCAGACCCGTCAAGGCCGCTTCACCGTCGGCCGCAGCCCGCCCGCGGCGGACGCCGGCTTCACGATCGAACGTCGGCGCTCGACGACGAACGTGCCGCCGCCCCGCGCCGATGCCGCCGTTGTCGCGGCGGAGGTCAGCGTCCGGCGCTGCGACGCGGCGATCTTGGTCTTCGCCTCCTGGATGGTCACGCCCATCAGTCCGGCGGCGATCTCGGCGATCTGGTCCTCGTCGTCGGCAAGGCACCGGGCTGCGATGATCGCTTCATCGAGAGTGGGCGGCTCCTGGCGGACCTTGAGAGGCGGGAGCGGCGTCGTCTTCTTGGGTCGGGGAGGCACGGGCAGGATCCTTTCGCGTCGCATCATCCAAACGCGTCGGCGCCGCACCAGTTCAGCTTTTGCATGGGAGACCCGCGCCGCTTGGTCGGCCCGGGCGCACTCTAGCCCGTCCACGCGCCGATCGCACTTCACACCATAGTGTAAAGCCTGCTTGACATGGGCGTGACGTGAACGGGGAGATAGCCTCGGCGCAAAAAATATAGTTTTCTGGAGGCATGAGTCTGATCGACATCAGCCCTCCCTTCCGCGCCGGCATGCCCGGCTGGCCCGGCGACACGCCGTTCGCGCTGGAGCGAACGTGGTCGATCGGCCCCGGCTGTCCCGTCAACGTGTCGCGGATCACGCTGTCGAGCCACGTCGGCGCGCATGCGGACGCGCCGCTCCACTTCGCGGCGGACGGCGCCGCCATCGACGCGCTGCCGCTGGATACGTTCGTCGGCCACTGCACCCTCGTCGATGCCCGGTCCGCCGGCGCGGTGATCGACGTGGCCGACGTCCTGCCCTCTCTCCCGCCACGGCCGGAGCGGGTGCTGATCCGGCAGTACGAGCGATCGCCGGGGACATGGGATCCTGCGCTCAAGGGCCTGTCGGTCGCGCTCGTCAGGGCCCTCGCGGCCATGGGCGTGCGGCTGATCGGCGTCGACGCCGCGTCCGTCGATCCTGCCGATTCCAAGACGCTCGACGCGCACAATGCCATCCACGCCGCCGGGATCTGCATCGTGGAGGGCCTCGTTCTCGACCACGTGGCGCCGGGCGACTACGAACTCATCGCGTTGCCCCTGCGCATCGCCGGATGCGATGCCGCCCCGCTCAGGGCCGCCTTGCGCCCCCTCCCCGCTCCAGTCCGGGACCCATCGTCATGATCAACCGCTCCGACCTCGTCGCGCTCGACAGCCGCGACCCGCTCGCCGGCCGCCGCGACATGTTCGTTCTGCCCGAGGGGGTGATCTACCTCGACGGCAACTCGCTGGGTCCCCTCCCCGCGTCCGTTCCGGCGCGGATGGAGGATGCCCTGCGCCGGCAGTGGGGCCGCGACCTCATCCGGAGCTGGAACGTCAACGGCTGGATCGACCTCCCGGCCCGCGTCGGCGCCCGCATCGGGCGTCTCGTGGGGGCGGAGGACGGCAGCATCATCTCCGCCGACAGCACGTCGGTGAACCTCTACAAGCTCGTCTGCGCCGCGCTCGCCCTCAATCCGGGCCGCAGCACGATCCTGTCCGACACCGGCAACTTCCCCACCGACCTCTACGTGGCCTCCGGCGCCGCCGAGCTGATGGACAAGGGCGTGCGGCTGATGGTGGTGCCGCCCGAGGACGTCGAGGCGTCGATCGACGCCGAGACGGCCCTCGTCATGCTGACCCATGTCGACTACCGCACCGGCCGCCTGCACGACATGGCGAGCATCACGGCCAGGGCGCACGCAGCCGGCGCGCTCGTTTTGTGGGATCTCGCCCACTCCGCCGGCGCGTTGCCGGTCGATCTCGCCGGCTGCCGCGTCGACCTCGCCGTCGGCTGCTCCTACAAGTACCTGAACGGCGGCCCCGGAGCCCCGGCGTGGCTCTATGTCGCCCCGCGCCATCAGGCGGCGGCGCGCTCGCCGCTCACCGGCTGGCTCGGCCATGCCGCTCCATTTGCCTTCGACCTCGATTTCCGCCCTGCCGAGGGCGTCGGCCGCTTCATCTGCGGCACGCCGAACATCCTCTCGCTGGTCGCCCTCGACGCGGCGCTCGACGCGTTCGACGGCGTGTCGATGGAACAGGTGCGCGACAAGAGCATCAAGCTGGGCGACCTGTTCATCGCCCTGGTCGACCAGCGCTGCGGCGACCTCGGATTCACGCTCGGCGCGCCGCGCGACGGCCGCTCGCGCGGCAGCCAGGTGTCGCTGCGCCACCCGGAGGGGTACGCCATCATGCAGGCGCTGATCGCGCGCGAGGTGATCGGCGACTTCCGCGCGCCGGACGTGCTGCGCTTCGGGTTCTGCCCGCTCTATGCGCGCTACACCGACATCTGGGACCTCACCGAGCACCTGCTTCAGGTGATGCTGACGCGCGAATGGGCGCAGGAGCGTTTCCAGCGGCGGGCCAAGGTCACCTGACGAGGGAGGAGAGCGCGATGGCTGACGTCCAGAACGGCTACGGGCGCCTGCCCGAGGGCGCCCACACGGAGTTCGACCGGAGCCATCTCACCTATGGCCGCTACCTGGCGCTCGACGAGTTGCTGACCCTGCAGCGGCCGGTGAGCGACGAGCATGACGAGATGCTGTTCATCGTCATTCACCAGGCCACCGAACTGTGGGTGCGCCTGATGCTGCACGAGTTGCAGGCGGCCAAGGCCTCGATCGCCCAGGACGCGCTCGGCCCGTCCTTCAAAATGCTGGCGCGCGTGTCGCGCATCCAGGCCATCCTGATCGAGAGCTGGTCGATCCTTTCCACGATGACCCCGTCCGACTACCTGCTCTTCCGCGACAAGCTGGGGCCGGCATCGGGCTTCCAGTCGCACCAGTACCGCGAGCTGGAGTTCATGCTGGGCAACAAGCGCGCGGCCTTCCTCTCGCCGTTCAGGCACCAGCCCGCGACGCTCGCCCACCTCGAGGCGGTGCTGGCGGCCCCGAGCCTTTACGACGAGGCAATCCGCGCGCTGGCGCGGCGCGGCTTCGCCATCGCCCCCGCCGTGGTGGAGCGCGACTGGAGCGTGCCGCATGCCGCCGATGACAGCGTTCTCGCCGCCTGGACGCAGGTCTATCGCGACCCGAACCGCTACTGGGATCTGTACGAGCTCGCCGAAAAGCTCGTCGACCTGGAGGACGCGTTCCAGCAGTGGCGCTTCCGCCACCTCGGCACCGTCACCCGGATCATCGGCCACAAGCGGGGAACGGGAGGAACGGCCGGCGTGTCCTACCTCAAGCGCGCGCTGGACTATTCGTTCTTTCCCGAGTTGTGGACCGTGCGGACGGAGCTCTGACCCCTTGGCCGCGAGCAAGAGCCTGGCCGAGGAGGCCTACGCCGTCCTGCGGCGCGCCATCATGGACGGCGATCCGCCACCGCTCGCCCGCCTCGGCCCGGCGGAGCTGAGCCTGCGGCTCGGCCTGGGCACGACGCCCATCCGCGAGGCGCTGTCGCGGCTGGCGGCGGAGCACATGGTGATCGCGCTGCCGCAACGCGGCTTCCGCGTCGCGCCCCTGACGGCGTCGGAGCTCTCCGACCTGCTGACCCTGCGCCTCGGCTTCGAGCGCGAGGCCTTGATCGCGTCGATGCAGGCGCGCCATCCCCGCTGGAGGATCGGCGTCGAGGAGGCGCTGGCCGACCTGATGCGCGCGACGCCCCCCGCGCCGGGGCAGCGCAGCGGCGAACTGGCCGGCTGGAACCGCGCGCACGACAGGTTCCACGAGGCGCTCATGGCCGGAGCCGACCTGCCGTGGCTGCGGCGCTTCCATCGCCTGACCCTCGACCAGATCGAGCGCTACCGCGCCGCCATGCTGCGCCGGCATGCCGTCGCGGACGGGCCGCAGCCCGACCCGCGCTTCACGCGGCTGCTCGGCCATGCGGAGCACGCCGACATCGCCGAGGCCGTCCTGCGCGGCGACAGGATGCGCGCCGAGTCCGTGCTCGACCGCCACATGCGCGAAGCCGGCGCAGTGTTCATGACGCTGTTCGGCGATCCGGCGGGCGCGGCGGGCGAGGGTCGCGCCGCCTAGGAGCGGTTAGTTCCGCCACCATTGCTGGTTGCGGCGCTCCTCGGCCGCGCAGTCCAGCGCCTCGGTGGCCTGGATCGGCATGATTGTGTAGTCGAGGGCCGCCACTTCGCGGACGATCTTGGTGCGCACGGCCTCGGCGAACTGTGAGCGCTCGGTGATGGGAATGATGAAGGACCCCGGCCCGCCGATCACGCAGGCGCGGTAGTAGACGTCGAGCTTCTCCGTGTCCCAGTAGCCGCTCGGGCGCTTCAACATGATCGGCAGGCCGTTGATCACGATGCCCTTGTCGAGCGCGTCGTCACGCGCCTCCGAGATGTTGCGGCCCTGGTTGTTGGCGCCGTCTCCCGACACGTCGATCACCCGGCGCAGCGCCTCTATGCCGCTCTCCTCGAGCAGTCGGACCGATGCGTCGATTGCTCCCGAAATCGAGGTGCGTGGGCCGCGCCGCGGCGGCGAGCGCGACAGCGCGTCGGCGAAGGCGTTGGCGGACTCGGGACCGTCGATGACCGTCCAGCGCACCACCACGTGCTGGATGTGCGTGCCGGCCCACTCGAAATAGGTCACCGCGATCTTGCCAAGCATGCCGTTGCGGATCGCCATGTGCACTTCGGGCGAGCGGAACGCCTCCACGAAACCCTCGCGCTGGAGGAGCTGCTCCTCCGGGTCCATGGAGTTCGAGATGTCCACCGCCACGACGAGGGCGACGTCAACCTCTTCGCCCGCCGCAGCCGGGACGGCGGCCCACGGCATCGCCACGAGAAGCGCGAGGGCGAGCAGGCGACGGACGGCAGGCAGGCGGGGGATCGCGCGCATGGGTTCACTCCTGTGCAAGAGTGTGTCCCCCGCCCCCTCGCCCGGCAAGGACGCGTTTCAGCCTGTCACGGTCACAATCCGGTCACCGGCCGGACGGCGGCACGATTCCTGCCGGAACCCCGCTCCGATGTTTGACAGCATCGGGGTTATTTGATCGGATGGTCAAATCATAGGGCGGTGGCATTGCGGCGTCGACCGCGGGCCAGGCCGCCGACGCAGCCGGGGCGGAGGGGCTCATGAGCGGGACGTCTGACATCGCGGCGGGACGACTTCCCGACGACGCGTATTGCCACAATTTCGCGGATCTTCATCCGCCGCTGGACCGCTACGAAGCCAAGGTCGCCGCCGACCGGTGCTTCTTCTGCTACGACGCGCCCTGCATGACGGCGTGTCCCACCTCCATCGATATTCCGATGTTCATCCGCCAGATCGCGACGGGCAACTCCGTCGGCGCCGCGAAGACCATCCTCGACAGCAACATCATGGGCGCGATGTGCGCCCGCGTCTGCCCCACCGAGCAGCTCTGCGAGGAGGCCTGCGTCCGCGAGGCCATGGAGGGCAAGCCGGTCGAGATCGGCCGCCTGCAGCGCCATGCCACGGACACGCTGATGAGCACCGGCAAGCAGCTCTTCTCCGCCGGTCCCTCGACGGGATTCAAGGTAGCGGTCGTCGGCGGAGGGCCGGCCGGCCTCTCCTGCGCCCACGGGCTCGCGGTGCTTGGCCACGCGGTCACGATCTTCGAGGCGCGCGACAAGCTCGGCGGGCTCAACGAGTACGGGATCGCCGCCTACAAGGCGAATGGAGACATCGCTCAGAAGGAGGTCGAGTACATCCTGGGCGTCGGCGGCATCTCCGTCCGCACCGGCGTCCGCCTCGGCCGCGACGTGCATCTGGGCGATCTCGCCCGCGACTTCGATGCCGTCTTCCTCGGCATCGGGCTCGGCGACACCAATGTGCTGGGCCTCGCCGGCGACGATGTCGCGGGCAGCGCCGACGCGGTCGACTATATCGCCATGCTTCGCCAGGCTGACGACCTGGCGACGCTGCCGGTCGGCCGGCGCGTCGTCGTCATCGGCGGCGGCATGACGGCGATCGACATCGCCTCGCAGGTCAAGCGGCTCGGCGCCGAGGACGTCACCATCGTCTATCGCCGGGGCGCGGCCGAGATGGGCGCATCGCCCTACGAGCAGGAGGTCGCGCAAACCACCGGCGTTCTCATCCGCCACTGGGCCGCGCCGACCGCCGTGCTCGCGGAAGGCGGCAAGGTCGCCGGCGTCGCCTTCGAGCGAACCGTCCTGCGCGACGGCCGGCTCGTTGGCACGGGCGAGGCCTACACCCTTCCATGCGACCAGCTTTTCCGCGCCATCGGGCAGACTTTCGTGGCCAGCGACATCGAGGGCGGCCTCGAGCTTGCCGCCGGCCGCGTCAAGGTCGACACCGATCAGCGCACCAGCCACCCGCGCGTCTGGGCGGGCGGCGACTGCGTCGCGATGGACAAGGATCTCACCGTCGTCGCCGTGGAGCACGGCAAGCGCGCCGCACGGTCGATCGATGCCACGTTGCGCGCCGGCGCCGCCAAGGCAGCCTGAGGCAGGAGGACACGATGGCCGATCTTCGCGTCGATTTCGCCGGCATCAAGGCGCCGAACCCGTTCTGGCTGGCCTCCGCGCCGCCCACCGACAAGGAATACAACGTCGTGCGCGCCTTCCGGGCGGGTTGGGGCGGCGTGGTGTGGAAGACGCTGGGCGAGGACGGCCCGCCCATCGTCAACGTTTCCGGTCCGCGCTACGGCGCGATCCATGCCGGCGACCGCCGCGTCATCGGCTTCAACAACATCGAGCTCATCACCGATCGGCCGCTCGAGGTGAACCTGCAGGAGATCAAGCAGGTCAAGCGCGACTGGCCCGACCGCGCCCTCGTCGTGTCGTTGATGGTGCCCTGCACCGAGGACGCCTGGAAGGCGGTCCTGAAGCGCGTCGAGGACACCGAGGCCGACGGGGTCGAGCTCAACTTCGGCTGTCCGCACGGCATGTCCGAGCGCGGCATGGGATCGGCCGTCGGGCAGGTTCCCGAATATGTCGAGATGGTCACACGCTGGTGCAAGCAGCACACGCGCATGCCCGTCATCGTCAAGCTCACGCCGAACGTGTCCAGCATCAAGGGTCCGGCGATGGCGGCCCATCGCGGCGGCGCTGAT
>JAIYAB010000397.1 GCA_027489275.1 Hyphomicrobiales bacterium | reverse complement strand
GTCGCCGTCGCCCGAAGCGCCGCCGCCCATGGCGAGCTTCTTGCGGGCGTCCGACAGCTCTCGCTCGAGCTTGCGGCGCTCCTCGACCAGCCCTGAGAGACGCTCGGCGGCGTCCGCCGCAGGCGCCTTGAGCAGGCCGGTCAATTCCTTGAGACGGCGGCTCTCCTGCACCAGGTGCAGCCGCGCGCCTTCCGCCGACATGGCTTCGAGCCGACGGACACCGGCGGCGACGGCGCCCTCGCCGACGATGCTGACGAGGCCGATGTCCCCCGTGCGCGTCACGTGGGTGCCGCCGCACAGCTCGATCGAGTAAGCCGTGCCGGCATTGTCGCCGCCATCATTGACGCCCATGGAGACCACGCGGACCTCTTCGCCATACTTCTCGCCGAAGAGGGCCCGGGCGCCCGACGCCACCGCGTCATCGACGCCCATGAGACGCGTGACCACCGGGCCGTTCTGGCGGACCACGCGGTTGACGATGGCCTCGACGCGCGACAGCTCCTCATCGGAAATCGGCTTGGGATGGGAGAAGTCGAACCGCAGCCGGTCGGGTGAGACGAGGGAACCCTTCTGGGCCACGTGATCGCCCAGGACCTGGCGCAGCGCCTCGTGCAGCAGGTGCGTTGCGGAGTGGTTGGCGCGGATCGCGCCGCGGCGCTCGTCGTCGACCACGAGTTCGACGGGATCGCCGACCGAGAGCTTGCCGGTCTCCACTGTCACGACATGGGCGAAGACCTCGCCGAGCTTCTTCTGGGTGTCCACTACGCGGGCAAAGACGTCCGAGCCCGAAATACGTCCCGTGTCGCCGACCTGGCCGCCCGACTCCGCGTAAAACGGCGTCTGGTTAACGACAACGAGACCTTCCTCGCCGGCTGACAGCGACTGGACGGGAGCACCGCCGCGCAGCAGCGCGGTGACGACGCCCTCGGCTTTGCCGGTGTCGTAGCCGAGGA
This sequence comes from Hyphomicrobiales bacterium, assembly GCA_027489275.1. GTDB lineage: Bacteria > Pseudomonadota > Alphaproteobacteria > Rhizobiales > Beijerinckiaceae > Alsobacter. The sequence continues at coordinate 2,403 of JAIYAB010000397.1, read as the reverse complement.
ACTCTGTCGCCCCGACCTTCTCGCGGACCTGGAACCATACGATTTCCGTGGCAGCCTCGCCGGAGCCCGACCACGCGGCCCGCGCCTTCTCGCGCTGGCGCTCCATCGCGATGGCGAAGCCGTCCGTATCGACGCCGACGCCACGCGCGCGCAGCGCGTCCTGCGTGAGGTCCAGAGGGAAGCCGTAGGTGTCGTAAAGCGTGAAGGCCACTTCGCCCTTCAGGCTGTCGCCTTCGGCCAGCAACCGGGTCTCATCCTCGAGGATCGACAGGCCGCGCTCGAGCGTCTTGCGGAAGCGGGTTTCTTCGAGACGCAGCGTCTCGGTGACCAGCGGCTCGGCGCGGACCAGTTCCGGATAGGCGTGGCCCATCTCGCGCACCAGCGCCGGGACGAGCCGCCACATCAGCGGATCGCGAGAGCCCAGGAGCTGCGCATGGCGCATGGCGCGACGCATGATGCGACGCAGGACGTAGCCGCGGCCCTCGTTGGACGGCAGCACTCCGTCCGCCACGAGAAAGGACGATGCGCGCAAGTGATCGGCGATCACCCGATGGCTCGCCTTCTGCGGGGTGTCGGGATCGACGCCGGTGGCCTCCGCGACGGCGCGGATGAGGCCGCGCATGAGGTCCGTCTCGTAATTGTCGTGCGTGCCCTGCAACACCGCCGAGATGCGCTCGAGGCCCATTCCGGTATCGATGGAAGGCTTGGGAAGCGTGATCCGCTCGCCGGGCGCCAGCTGCTCGAACTGCATGAAGACGAGGTTCCAGATCTCGATGAACCGGTCGCCGTCCTGCTCCGGAGACCCCGGCGGGCCGCCGGGGATGTGGTCCCCGTGGTCGTAGAAGATCTCGGAGCACGGTCCGCACGGACCGGTGTCCCCCATCGCCCAGAAATTGTCCGACGTCGGTATGCGGATGATCTTGCTGTCAGGCAGCCCGGCAATTTTCTTCCAGAGCCCGTGCGCCTCGTCGTCCTCCGAATAGACCGTGACCAGGAGACGGTCCTTCGGCAGGCCGTACTCTCTCGTGACGAGGTTCCAGGCGAGCTCGATCGCCCGGTCCTTGAAGTAGTCACCGAAGGAAAAATTCCCCAGCATCTCGAAGAACGTGTGATGCCGGGCCGTGTAGCCGACATTGTCAAGATCGTTGTGCTTGCCGCCCGCGCGCACGCATTTCTGCGACGTCGCAGCCCTCGAATAGGGTCGCTTCTCGACGCCCGTGAAGACGTTCTTGAATTGCACCATTCCCGCGTTGGTGAACATCAGCGTCGGGTCGTTGCGCGGCACCAACGGGCTCGACGCGACGACCTCGTGACCGTTGCGGGCGAAGTAGTCGAGGAAGGTTGAACGGATCTCGTTGACGCCACTCATCGGGCCGGCACTCGCTCGCGACAAACGGGCACGCGGCAGGACACACCGCATCGCCCTCGGGGACGGATGCAGGCTTTGTAGAGGCGCAAACGGGGGAAGTCGAGACGCGGGAGAGGGTTGGTCCGGGCGGAAAGCGATCGCGGCCGGCCCGGGAGGCATTGGACCGACAGGCGCAGCGCCTGCCCGGCCGGAGGCGGAGGACGGCCACGCCGCCAGCCCGCGGTATCGACGTCAGGGACCGGACAGGTCCGGCCCTGCCATCGAGTGCGAATGCGCCTCAGGCTTCACCATCATCCGCGTCGACGGAAGACGGGTCGATGTTCTCGAGGATCCGGTCGGCGAGAATTCCGGAGTTCTGGCGGATCTGCGCCTCGATGCGGCCGGCGATGTCCGGGTTGGCCTTGAGGAACGTCTTTGCGTTCTCGCGGCCCTGCCCGAGGCGCTGGCTGTCATAGGAGAACCAGGCGCTGGACTTCTCCACGATCCCCGCCTTGACACCGAGGTCGACGAGTTCGCCCATCTTGGAGACGCCCTCGCCGTACATGATGTCGAACTCGACCTGCTTGAAGGGCGGGGCAACCTTGTTCTTCACAACCTTCACGCGCGTCGTGTTGCCGACGACCTCCTCGCGGTCCTTGATCGAGCCGATGCGGCGGATGTCGAGGCGAACGGAGGCATAGAACTTCAGCGCGTTGCCGCCCGTGGTCGTCTCGGGCGAACCGTACATCACGCCGATCTTCATGCGGATCTGGTTGATGAAGATGACCATGGTGTTGGAGCGCGAGATCGACGCGGTGAGCTTGCGCAACGCCTGGCTCATCAGCCGCGCCTGCAGACCCGGCTGCACGTCACCCATCTCGCCCTCGATCTCGGCGCGCGGCACCAGGGCGGCCACCGAGTCGATGACGAGGACGTCGATCGCGCCAGAGCGCACGAGGGTATCGGCAATCTCCAGCGCCTGCTCGCCGGTATCGGGCTGCGAGATCAGCAGATCCTCGAGGTTCACCCCGAGCTTGCGGGCATAGACCGGATCG
>JAIYAB010000228.1 GCA_027489275.1 Hyphomicrobiales bacterium | reverse complement strand
GGCCGTCAACGGCGCTGCCGACAAGCTCGGCATCGCCAAGGACATGCTGCGCCGGCCGCTCAATGTCGGCTTCTCCGGCGGCGAGAAGAAGCGCATGGAGATCCTGCAGATGGCGCTCCTGGAGCCGAAGTTCTGCATCCTCGACGAGACCGATTCCGGCCTCGACATCGACGCGCTGAAGATCGCGGCCGACGGCGTCAACGCGCTGCGCGGCAAGGACCGCTCCTTCCTCGTCATCACCCACTACCAGCGCCTGCTGAACTACATCGTGCCGGACACCGTGCACGTGATGGCCAGCGGCCGGGTCGTGAAGTCGGGCGGCAAGGAACTGGCGCTCGAGCTCGAGGCGAACGGCTACGCCGACTATCGCACGCTGGCGGCCTGAGGACGCATCCATGGCCGAGATCACTCCCATCCGCACGCCGGCCGAGACGGCGCTGGTCGAGCTGTTCCCGACGGTCCGGGCGAGCCTGCCCGGCGACGCCGGGGTCGCCGGCCGCCGCGACGCCGCCTTCGAGACCTTCCTCGCCCAGGGCCTGCCCCATCGCCGGGTCGAGGCCTACAAGTACACGGACCTGCGCGCCCTGCTGCGCGAGGCGGCGCCGCTCGCCCCCGCGCCCGACGCCGAGGACCTCCAGGCTGCGGCTGCCACGGCCGACGTCTTCGCCGGCGTGGACGCGGTGCGCGTCACCCTGGTGGACGGGCACCTCGTGCCGTCGCTGTCGGGCCTGTCGCGCCTGCCGGCCGGGGTGGAAGCCGTCGGCCTCGCCGACGCGCTGGCCGCGGGCCATCCGCTGGTCGCCGGACACATGGGCGCGATCGCCCGCGTCGACGGCGATCCGGTGAACGCCCTCAACGCCGCCTTCGTCGGCGACGGTGTCGTCATCCGCGTCAAGGCCGGCACGGCCGTGGCCAAGCCCATCCTCGTGCGCAACGTGCTGGTGAGCGGCACGCCGGTGGCGGTCTACACGCGCATCCTGCTGATCGTGGAGGAGGGGGCGTCCGTCACCCTCATCGAGAGTCATGAGGCGGTCAGCGCGGTGGCGCACCACGCCAACACGGTGGTCGAGGTGCTGGCCGGCGACCGGACGACGGTGCACCACGTCCGCGCCAACACGCGCGGGGGCCACGCGTTCGACCTGTCGGCGCTGGCGGTGCGGCTCGGCGGGCACGCGGCGTTCACGTCGGTCGGCGTCGCCATGGCGGCGGCGGTGAGCCGGCATCAGGTGAACGTCCGCCTCGCTGGCGAGCATTCCACCCTGACGGTAGGAGGCGCCGCGCTGCTCAGCGGCCGGCAGCATGCGGATTCGACGCTGCTCGTCGAGCACGTGGCACCCCATTGCGCGAGCCGCGAACTGTTCAAGAACGTGCTCGACGGCGAATCGACGGGCGTGTTCCAGGGCAAGATCGTCGTGGAATCACAGGCGCAGAAGACCGACGGGCGCATGATGAGCCAGGCGGTGCTGCTGGCCGACGGCGCGGCCATGAACAACAAGCCGGAGCTCGAGATCTTCGCCGACGACGTGCAGTGCGCGCATGGCGCGACCTGCGGCGCGCTCGACGACGACCTGCTGTTCTACCTGCGCGCGCGCGGCCTGCCGAAACCCGACGCCGAGGCGCTGATGCTGCAGGCGTTCGTGGGCGAGGCGCTGGAACTCGTCGAGAACGAGACGGCCCGCGAGGCGCTGGCGGAGGCCGTCGAGGGCTGGCTGCGCGCCAGGATGTAAGGACGGGGCGGGCGGCGACGCCCGAACCCTGTTCGTGCGGTCGACGGCCGCCATGGACTGACGATCACCGAGCGGCCTGCGGGCCGAAGAGGCATCACGCGATGACCGCATCCCCCACGCGCCCGTTCGACCTCGACGCGATCCGGGCCGATTTCCCGATCCTGTCGAAGGAGGTCTACGGCAAGCCGCTGGTCTACCTCGACAACGCCGCCTCGGCGCAGAAGCCGCGGCAGGTGATCGACCGGATCGTTCACGCCTACGAACACGAATACGCCAACGTTCACCGCGGGTTGCACTACCTCGCCAATGCGGCGACGGAGGCCTACGAGGGTGCGCGCGAAACAGTGCGGGCGTTCCTGAACGCCGAGTCGACGGACGAGATCATCTTCACGCGCTCCGCCACCGAGGCGATCAACATCGTGGCGGGCAGCTTCGGGGAGATGGCGATCCGGGAGGGCGACGAGATCGTCATCTCGATCATGGAGCACCACTCCAACATCGTGCCGTGGCACTTCCACCGCGAGCGCAAGGGCGCGGTCATCCGCTGGGCGAAGGTCGACGAGGACGGAAACTTCCTGCTCGACGAGTTCGCCAAGCTGCTCAACGAGAACACCAAGATCGTCGCCATCACCCACATGTCGAACGTGCTCGGCACGGTGACGCCGATCAAGGAGATCATCCGCCTCGCCCATGCCCGGGGCATCCCGGTGATGGTCGACGGCAGCCAGGGCGCCGTGCACCTCGACGTGGACGTGCGCGACCTCGACGCGGATTTCTATGTCTTCACCGGGCACAAGGTGTACGGGCCGACCGGAATCGGCGTCCTCTATGGCAAGCGCAAGTGGCTGGAACGAATGCCGCCCTACAGCGGCGGCGGGGAGATGATCCGCGACGTGACGCTCGACGACGTGACCTATGGCACGCCGCCCCACCGCTTCGAGGCGGGCACGCCGCCGATCGTTCAGGCGATCGGGCTGGGCGCCGCCATCGACTACATGAACGGCATCGGCCGGGCGGCGATCCTGGCGCACGAGTCCAGGCTGCGCGACTACGCGATGGAGCGGCTCGGCGCCATGAACTCGCTGCGGATCTTCGGCCGGGCGAAGGACAAGGGCGCCATCGTCGCCTTCGAGATGAAGGGCGCGCACGCGCACGACGTGGCGACGGTGATCGACCGGTCGGGTGTCGCCGTCCGCGCCGGCACGCATTGCGCGCAGCCGCTGTTGAGCACATATGGCGTAACGTCGACGTGCAGGGCTTCTTTTGCGGTCTACAATACGCTGGACGAGGTCGACCGGCTTGTGGAGGCGCTGCAAAAGGCCGAAGCTCTGTTCGGCT
>JAIYAB010000015.1 GCA_027489275.1 Hyphomicrobiales bacterium | reverse complement strand
TGGCCGTGATGAGCTTCGACAGGAAGCGCATGGTCACCTGCGCCTGCTTGCCCTTGAGCTGCGCGTCCACGAATTCCGCCTTGTCGATGGACACGAAGGTGGTCTCCACCCGCTCGCCGCGCTTCTCACGGTCGCCGATGGCGCCGACGAAGCCGTCGAAGACGTCCTTCGAGAGCAGATCCTTCAGCGTGCGCCGGTCGCCCTGGGCGAACGCCGTGACGATCATCTCGTAAGCCGACTTGGCGCCCTCCTGGAAACCGCGGGCGTCGAATCCACCCTCGGCCAGCGCGATGGCGTCGAGGCCCGCCGCCAGCGGCGTCCCCGGCTCGGTGATGCCCTTCCACCGGTCGGGATCGTCCGAGGTCTGGGCCGGCGTTTCGCCGTTGCGTCCGGGAAGGCGCACGACGTTGGCGTCGTTCGCCGGAGCCGGCGCCTGCGCCTCGGGACGCCGCACGATCTCCCCGGGCGGGGCCTGGTGGCCCGTCCGTTGTCCGAGAACCGAGCGCAGCCGCCAGATCACGAACACCGCGAGCGCGAGAAAGATGATCGTCGTGAGATCGAAGCCGTCCTGCATTTCAAGCTGCCCTGTCCCGGGTGCGGCCCGGCGCCGTTACCCCCGAGCATATATGGAATTCCACCGACAACATCCACCCGCCTCACGGAAGCGTGCCGCGCGTTCGCAAACGCCGCCTGCTTGCCTTGTCCGACCAGACCATCCGTGCTAGCCCGCTGCCGGACGCCGGCCCGCAGGTCGGACCCGCATTGCGAGCCACGCCGGCGCGGCCGGTCATTGGAGACAGGTGATGGTCAATAACGGAAACGGGGCCCCGGCAGGCGAGGATGTTTCTCCCTCCCTCAACGCGCTGGCCCAGTACATCAAGGATCTTTCGTTCGAAAATCCCAACGCTCCGCGTTCGCTGGCGCCGCAGGCCAATCCGCCGCAGATCTCGATTTCGGTGAACGTCAACGCCAAGCAGCTTTCCGACACCGACTACGAGGTCGAGTTGACCCTCGAGGGCAAGGCCGGCGAGGCCCCCAACCTGCTGTTCAGCTTCGAGCTGCTCTATGCCGGCATTTTCCGCCTCGCCAACATTCCGGCCGAGAACAAGCACCCGGTGGTCATGATCGAATGCCCGCGCCTGCTCTTCCCGTTCGCCCGGCAGATCGTGGCGGATGCGGTGCGCAATGGCGGCTTCCCCCCGCTGTTCATCGACCCGATCGACTTCGCGGCGCTGTTCCGCCAGCGGATCTCCGAGATGCAGGGCGGCGACCAGCCCGTCGCCTGAGGCGCTCTCCCCGCCGACACGGCCCCGCCCGGACATCGTCCGGCGGGGCTTTTTCATGCCGTCAGCCCACCGCTTCGCCCGGCTCGTCCGCCTCGACATAGGCGCTCCAGACCACGCTGCCGCCGAGGGTCGCGACGAAGGCGGCGTGCGCCGCCATGTCGGCCGGGGTCAGGCGCGGCGGGAGGGGGGCTCCGCGCTTGAGGGTGAGGGACACGACAGCGCCGCCCGACGTCGTCCTCGTCGGTCCGTTAGCCGCCGCCAGCCCCAGGTCGGCCTGCCGGCCGCCGAGCAGTTCCATGTACACTTCGGCGAGGATCTCGGCGTCGAGCAGGGCCCCGTGCCTGGTGCGGCGCGAATTGTCGATGCCGTAGCGCTGGCACAGCGCGTCCAGGCTGTTGGGCGCGAAGGGATGCTTGCGCCGGGCGATCACCAGCGTGTCGACCACCCGCTCCTCGCCGATCGGCGCGTGGCCGAGCCTCGCGAGCTCCGCGTTGACGAACCCCATGTCGAAGGACGCGTTGTGGGCGACGAGGCGGCCATCCGCCACGAAGTCGAGGAAACGCTCGGCCACCGCCGCGAAAACCGGCTTGTCGGCAAGAAAGGCAGACGACAGTCCGTGCACCGCGAATGCCGCCTCCGGCATGTCGCGTTCCGGATTGAGATAGACGTGGAACGTGTTGCCCGTCGGGATGTGGTTCAGCATCTCGACGCAACCGATCTCCACGATCCGGTCGCCCGCGTTCGGGCTCAGGCCCGTCGTCTCGGTGTCGAACACGATCTCGCGGATCGCCATCCCGGTCTCCCAGCCAAGTCTGCGCGTTCAGCCAAGTCTGCGCGGCCCTGCCGCCATAGCCGTGCGCCCGGGGCGGCCGGCGAGGGTGCGCACAATGTCGAGAACCTGGCGCCGGGCGACGTCGAGGCCGCGCCCGGTGTCGATCACCATGTGCGCCCGCGCGCGTTTGTGCGAATCAGGCATCTGCCGGGCGAGGATGGCCTCGAACCGCTCCCCGGTCATCCCCTGCCGCGCCAGCACCCGCTCCCTTTGCACAGGTGCGGGCGCCGATACCACCGCGACCGCATCGCAGAAGCGTTCGCCCCCGGTCTCGAACAGCAGCGGGATGTCGAGCACGATGAGAGGAACGGCGCCGGCGCGTGCCCGCGCAAGGAACGCGTCCCGCGCGGCGGCGACGAGGGGGTGCACGATGGTCTCCAATCGCTTGATCGCCTCCGTGTCGCCGAGGACGGCGGCTGACAGGCTCGGCCTGTCCACCGCGCCTTCGCGGACCGTCCCGGGGAAGGCTGCAGCGATCAGGGGAGCGGCCTCGCCCGCATAAAGGGCGTGCACGCTGGCGTCGGCGTCGTGCACGGGGACCCCTTCGGCCCTGAACATCGCAGCGGTGGCCGACTTTCCCATCCCGATGGAGCCGGTCAGGCCGAGAACGAAGGTCATCACGGCGCCTTCGGCCGCTCGATGTCGCGGACGATGATGTCGCGAAGCTCCTGCGTCACCACCGGCCGGCGGCCGAACCAGCGCTCGAAGCCGGGGACGGCCTGGTGGAGCAGCATCCCCAGCCCGTCCGTCGTCCTGTGCCCGCGTCGCCGGGCCTGCGCCAGCAAGGGTGTGTCCAGCGGCACGTAGACGATGTCGGCGACGATCGCGTCCCGCCCGAGCGGGGCGATGTCCAGGTCGAGCGGCGGCTGCCCCTGCATTCCCAGCGACGTCGTGTTGATGAGGAGGTCTGCCGCCGGGAGGACTGTCGGCAGCGCAGTCCAGTCGCATGCTGACGCCCGCTTGCCGAACAGCTGCGCGAGGTCCTCGGCCCGCCCGGGCGTGCGATTGGCGATGACGACCCTGTCGACGCCCGCCGCCAGCAGAGCCGCGACGATGCCGCGGGCCGCTCCGCCCGCGCCCAGGATCACCACGGTCCCCGTCACGGTCTCCCAGCCCGGCTGGCTGGCTGACAGATGCGCCAGGAACCCGATGCCGTCCGTGTTGTCGCCGGAAAGGCGGCCGTCCTCGAACCAGAGTGTGTTGACTGCGCCGACGGCGCGGGCCCGGTCGGTCGTCACGTCGGCCAGGCGGAAGGCCGCCTCCTTGTGCGGCACCGTGCAGTTGCCCCCGACATAGCCCCGCTCCCGCAGCGCCGCGACGAAGGCCGGAAAGTCCGCCGGAGTGACGTCCTCCCGGAGATACGCGCCTGGAAGTCCCAGCGCCCTGAGCCAGTATCCGTGGATCAGCGGCGACCGGGAATGGCCGACGGGGTGGCCCATGACGCAGGCACGGGGAGGTGTCGTGGACGACAGGGGCATGACCGGAGCTTCACCGTGCGACGAGGCCGAGATCCCGCAGGCGCGCGAGGACGACGAGGAGGGGCAGGCCCAGGATCGTGAAGTGATCCCCCTCGATGCTCTCGAAGAGGTGGATTCCGGGGCCCTCGAGCTGGTAGGCGCCGACGCTGCCGAGAATGGCGTCGCCCGCAGCCCTGCAATACCGGTCGATCATGTCGTCCGACAAGGGCCGCATCGTCAGCGTCGCCGTGCTCACGGCTTGCGCGACGACCGCGTCGTCGTGGACGATCGCGGCGGCCGAATGAAGCGTGTGCTGGCGTCCGGACAATCGGCGAAGTTGAATCCGCGCAGCGGCCATATCGGCTGGCTTGTGCAGCGCCTCGCCGTCCAGGTCGAGGGTCTGATCGGCTCCTGCCACCGGCCGCGCCGGATGCATGCGCGACACGGCGAGCGCCTTTTCGGCGGCGAGCGCCACGGCCACGCCCGGAGCCTGTGCGCCGCCCGCCCGAGCGGCCGTTTCGACGGCTCGTTCGTTCACGTCCGCCGTGACGACCTCGACGGGCAATCCGGCGGCCTCGAGCATCTGCCGCCGGATCGCGCTCCTCGAGGCCAGGATCAGCGGCCTGTCGGCAAGCCACAGGGCGGAGTCCCCCATCATTCGGCGATGAACCGCAAACGATGGCTGCGATAGAGATCCAGTATCGCCGCGGCCGTCTCCTCGATCGAGCGCCGTGTCACGTCGATCACCGGCCAGTTGTGCCGGGCACAGAGCTTCCGCGACGTCGCCACCTCCTCCGCCACCGCGACCTTGTCCACGTAGGGGCTCGTTTCCGGCGCGTTCAATGCCAGCAGACGGTTCTGCCTGATCTGGACGATCCGCTCCGGCGTCGCGACGAGCCCGACCACCAGGGCCCGCTTGACCCGCTCCAGGGCCGGAGGCGGGGGAATTCCGGGCACGAGGGGAATGTTGGCCGTCTTGATCCCGCGATTGGCCAGGTAGATGGAGGTCGGGGTCTTGGAGGTCCGGCTGATGCCGACGAGGATGACGTCGGCCTCGTCCAGATCGTCCGGGAGCTGCCCGTCGTCATGCACCATGGTGAAATTCAGCGCGTCGATCCGTTTGAAATAGTCCGCGTCGAGCACGTGCTGGGCGCCTGGCCGCTGCGTCGACACCGTACCCAGATAGGACTGGAACAGGTTCAGGACAGGATCGAGGACGGAAAGGCACGGGCAGCCGAATTCCCGGCACGCCGCCTCCAGCCGCTCGGCGAGTTCCGGCTCCACGAGGGTGTAGAGGACCATGCCCGGCGCCGATTCCAGCTCGTTCAGGACACGATCGAGCTGGGCCGAGGACCGCACCAGTGGATAGACATGCTCGATGGCCGAGATGCCCTGATACTGGGCCGCCGCCGCCCGGCTCACGGCGATCAGCGTTTCGCCCGTCGCGTCGGAGACCAGATGAAGATGGAAGTAGCTGCGGTTCACGCGGTGGTTCCGGTCGGGCGGATGGGCTGCGCGGGTGATCCGGCAGCCTGTGGAGAACTGTGGAGGACGGGGAAGACTCGGCCTTTCCGTCCATACCATCCCTTCGACTGTCGCGCGCCGGTGGACGGCGATCAACAGCGCAGGGGCGGTGCAGGGAAAGCGGGCCGTATCGTGCACAGCCAGCAGCGAGCACGGCGCCTACGGTCTGCGGAAGCGGCCGCCGCAATCCTTAACGATTTGTAAATCTTAACGGATCATGAAGATCCGGCCGGCGGATCGCTCCCGAACCCGCGATGTGCCACATATGGCGACGACGCAGGCAAGCTGTGGGGCGCCTGTGGACAGCTTTGAAACCCGCAGGTTCCCGGTCTAGAAACAGACTCAGAAGAGTCCTTTCAAAAAATAAGGTCTTAGTCCTTGTCCTCTGAACAACCCGCCTCACCGGCCCGGACGGGCAAGCCGCTTCTCGACGTCCTCTCGGGGCACGTGCTCGAAAAGCCGCCCATCTGGATCATGCGGCAGGCCGGGCGCTACCTGCCCGAGTACCGCGAGCTGCGGGCCAAGGCCGGCTCGTTTATGGAGTTCTGCTACACGCCGGCCATGGCTGCCGAGGCGACGCTCCAGCCCATCCGCCGCTACGGGCTGGATGGCGCCATCCTGTTTTCGGACATCCTCGTGATTCCAGACGCGCTGGGACAGCCGGTGAGCTTCGCGGAAGGCGAGGGCCCGAGGCTGCCGCCCATCACCGATCGCGCCGGGCTGGACCGGCTCGCCGACCAGATCGATCTGGAGCGTCTTGCTCCGGTCTTCGAGGCCATCGAACGCGTCAAGGCGGCACTCCCCGCCGAGACGACCTTCCTGGGCTTCTGCGGCGCTCCCTGGACCGTGGCGAGCTACATGATCGCTGGCAAGAGCACACCAGAGTTGGCCCCGGCCCGACTCCTGGCGTATCGCGACCCGGAGTTCATGGAGGCTCTGATTGCGAAGCTCGTCCGTGCGTCGACGGCGTACCTGGTCAGGAAGCTGCGCACGGGCGTCGATGCCGTGCAGATTTTCGAGAGCTTTGCAGGCGCGCTGACGCCGGCCGCGTTCGAGCGGTGGTCGCTGCGTCCGATCCGGCAGATCATCGAGGGCGTGCGGGCCGAGGTTCCCGGGGCCAGGATCATCGTCTTCACCCGCAACGCCGGTGTCGGGCATACCCGCGTTTGGGAGACCGGCGCCAATGCGGCCGGTCTCGACTGGGGTGTCGACTGCGCGTGGGCGGCGCGCGAGATCCAGCCGAAGCTGGCGGTTCAGGGCAACCTCGATCCGCTGTCGGTTGTGGCGGGCGGCGACGCGATGCGCAAGGGGATCGACACGATCCTCGATGCGTTCCGGGGCGGGCGGCACATCTTCAATTTCGGGCATGGCATCGTTCCCGAGACGCCAACGGAGCATGTCGCCGAGCTCGTTGCCCGCGTCCGAGGGACCTGAGCGCCGTGTACGAGTGGATCAAGGCGCTGCACGTCGTCGCGATCATCTCCTGGATGGCCGGCCTGCTCTATCTGCCGCGCCTGTTCGTCTACCATGTCGCCGCCACGCCCGGTTCGGAGCAGTCCGAGACGTTCAAGGTCATGGAAAGGCGTCTCTACCGTGCCATCATGACCCCGGCGATGGTAGTGTCCTGGCTCGCCGGCTTGTACCTGATCTGGGCCGGAGGCTGGATCCTATCGGGCTGGATGCATGGAAAGCTGGCCCTCGTGCTCGGTTTGAGCGCGACCCACGGCATGATGGGACGCTGGCGTCGGGATTTCGCCGAAGACCGCAACGCGCGGTCATCGAAGTTCTTCCGCGTGTGGAACGAGGTACCGACGCTGCTGATGGTCGTCATCGTGATCCTGGTCGTCGTGAAGCCGTTCTGAGACTGTGGCGGGGTCGACCGCGGGGACTTGCCCTTCGCGCCGAAGTGCGCTATCGATCCGCATCCCTCCTCAAGGTCGTCGGTCCACTCAGGACGTTACGCCCCCTCCCACGCGGGCGAATTCGAACGACCTCTGACCGTGGAACTGGCCCGCTCGGGTCCACGTTCCGAAGTTCCTCCTCTTCCAGCGCCCTACCCTTCGCGCAGGCGCCTTCCAGGACATTTCCATGCGGGAAATCAAGCTGCAGGATCTCAAGGCGAAGACGCCGACCGAGATGCTGTCCTTCGCCGAAGAGTTGCAGGTCGAGAACGCCAGCACGATGCGCAAGCAGGAGCTGATGTTCGCCATCCTCAAGCAGCTGGCGACGAATGAGATCGAGATCATCGGCGAAGGCGTCGTGGAGGTCCTGCCCGACGGCTTTGCCTTCCTGCGCTCGCCTGATTCGAACTATCTCGCCGGTCCCGACGACATCTACGTATCGCCCTCGCAGATCCGCCGCTTCGGCCTGCGGACCGGCGACACGGTCGAGGGGCAGATCCGCAGCCCGAAGGAAGGCGAGCGCTACTTCGCCCTGCTGAAGGTCAACACGATCAACTTCGAGGATCCGGAGAAGGCCCGTCACAAGGTCAACTTCGACAACCTGACGCCTCTCTACCCGAACAAGCGCCTCAAGCTCGAAATCGAGGACCCGACCCGCAAGGATTTCTCGGCGCGCCTGATCGACATCGTCTCCCCGATCGGCAAGGGCCAGCGCGCCCTCATCGTGGCCCCGCCGCGGACCGGCAAGACGGTGCTGCTGCAGAACGTCGCGCAGTCGATCACATCCAACCACCCCGAATGCTATCTCATCGTGCTGCTGATCGACGAGCGGCCCGAAGAAGTCACCGACATGCAGCGCTCGGTGCGCGGCGAAGTCGTCTCCTCGACCTTCGACGAACCGGCGTCCCGCCATGTGCAGGTGGCCGAGATGGTCATCGAGAAGGCAAAGCGTCTGGTGGAGCACGGCCGCGACGTGGTCATCCTGCTCGATTCGATCACGCGCCTCGGCCGCGCCTACAACACCGTCGTGCCGTCGTCGGGCAAGGTCCTGACCGGTGGCGTCGATGCCAATGCGCTCCAGCGGCCGAAGAGGTTCTTCGGTGCGGCGCGAAACATCGAGGAGGGCGGCTCGCTGACGATCATCGCGACCGCGCTGATCGACACGGGCAGCCGCATGGACGAGGTGATCTTCGAGGAGTTCAAGGGCACCGGTAACTCCGAAATCATTCTCGACCGCAAGGTGTCGGACAAGCGCGTCTTCCCCGCGCTCGACATCACGCGCTCGGGAACGCGCAAGGAGGAGTTGCTCGTCCCGACCGATGTCCTCAAGAAGATGTACGTGTTGCGGCGCATCCTGAACCCGATGGGCACCGTCGATGCGATCGAGTTCCTCATGGACAAGCTTCGCCAGACGAAGACCAACGCCGATTTCTTCGAATCGATGAACACCTAGGGTTGGCCGGGCGGACCGGGAGGTCGGCCGCGACGGAACGGCGTCTCGCATGAGCGGCGACACTATCTTCGCGCTTGCGACCCCGCGGGGGCGCTCCGCCGTGGCCATCGTCCGCATCAGTGGCCCTGGTATTCGATTCGGACTCGAAATGCTGGTCGGCGCCGTTCCTGAAGCGCGCAAGGCAGCGCTGCGCCGCATCGTCGACCCGAGTTCGGGCGAAGTTCTCGACCAGGCCATTGTCATCTGGTTTCCCGCGCCTGCCAGTTTCACCGGCGAAGACATGGCCGAGCTCCACCTGCATGGAAGCCGGGCTGTGCTCGAAGGCGTTGTTGGCGCCCTGTCCGGCCTGGGCTTTCGCGCAGCGGAAGCGGGGGAATTTACGCGACGGGCGTTCTCCAACGGAAAGTCGGATCTCACCGCCATTGAGGGACTGGCCGACCTCATCGACGCGCAGACTGCGTCTCAGCGCCGTCAAGCGATGCGCCAGATGGCCGGGGACCTGGCCGTTCTTGCCGATCGCTGGCGGTCCGTGCTCCTGGTAGCAATGGCAGCGCTGGAGGCCTACATCGACTTCTCCGACGAGGGCGATGTGATAGCCGCCGGGGACACCGGACTCGGGCAGCTACAGCGGGAACTGCAGCCGATCGCGCTGGACATGGACAGGCTGCTCGCGGGATCTCGCCGCAGTGAGAGGTTGAGGGAAGGCGTCGTGGCGGTTCTTGCGGGACCGCCCAATTCGGGGAAGTCGACGCTTCTCAATGCACTGGCCGGCCGTGACGTGGCGATCGTGTCGGATCGACCCGGGACGACGCGGGATGTCCTCGAGGTTGCGCTCGACCTGGGTGGAACACCGTTGACGATCATCGACACTGCAGGCCTTCATGAGTCCAGTGACGACATCGAGCGTGAAGGCATTCGCAGGGCCCGGGCACGGCTGGCCACCGCCGATATCGTCCTGTGGCTCACGCCGGCCGACGCGCCAGCGGAATGCCGCGAAGCGGGCGATGCAGGCTGCATCATCCAGATCGCCACGAAGATCGATTCGTTGTCGAAACCTTTTGACGACGCACGACTGCCGTTGTCGGCCCACACGGGGGCCGGACTCGATTCACTTGTGCAACGATTGGAAGACGCAGCAGAACTCTTGGCGGGAGAGGGATCACTTCTGACGCGAGAGAGGCACAGGCGAGCGTTGGAACAGGCGCGAGGTTCGATTCAGGACGTCTTGATCGGACTGGAGCCGGACAGGCTTGAACTGGCAGCCGAGGATCTCCGTCTGGCCGTTCGAGCATTGGAATCTCTTGTCGGCCGGGTGGATGTCGAGGAGGTGCTCGATGAGCTCTTTGCCGGATTCTGCATTGGGAAGTAATCTGTTTCACATGAAACAGGATTGAGACGAGCCATGACGTTCGACGTAATCGTGGTCGGCGGAGGCCACGCCGGAACCGAGGCCGCGACGGCCGCAGCGCGGATGGGCGCAAGAACCGCGCTGGTCACGCAC
>JAIYAB010000484.1 GCA_027489275.1 Hyphomicrobiales bacterium | reverse complement strand
GGTACTCGAACTTGTCGACCGCCTTCATGAGGCCGATGTTGCCCTCCTGGATCAGGTCCAGGAACTGCAGACCGCGGTTGGTGTACTTCTTGGCGATGGAGATCACGAGGCGCAGATTGGCCTCGACCATTTCCTTCTTCGCCTGACGGGCCTCGCGCTCGCCCTTCTGCACCATGTGCACGATCTTGCGGAATTCCTGGATCTCCAGGCCCGTCTCGGAGGCGAGGTTGTGGATCTCCTGGCGGATGTCCTTGATCGCGTCCTTGTCGTGGGCGACGAAGTCCTTCCAGCCCCTGGTGCCGAGCTTCGACACGCGCAGCAGCCACTTGGGATCGAGCTCGGAGCCCTGGTAGTTCTTGAGGAAGTCCTCGCGTGCGACCTTGTAGCTCTCGGCGAGCCGCATCAGCCGGCCCTCGAGGCCGATCAGGCGCTTGTTGATGTCGTAGAGCTGCTCGACCAGCGCCTCGATGCGGTTCTGGTTGAGCGACAGCGACTTCACGTCGGTGACGATCTCTTCCTTGAGCTTCTTGTACTTGCGCTCCTGGGCGGGCGTCAGCGAGGTGTTCTGCAGCTTGGACTCGACGTTCTGGTCCTGCAGGCGGCGCAGCTTCTTGTAGGCGTCGGCGATTCGGTCGAAGGTTTCGAGGACCTTCGGCTTCAGCTCGGCCTCCATGGCGGACAGGGAGACGTTGTTCTCCATGTCGTCTTCTTCCATGTCCCCTTCGGGAATGGGCGGTTCGGCGCCGTCGGCGAGCGCGGCCTCCGGCTCTTCCTCGGCCTCGCCGTCGACCTTGGGCGCGCCTTTGCCCTCGGGGCCGGCATAGGTCGCCTCGAGGTCGATGATGTCGCGCAGCAGGACCTTGCCGTCGTTGAGCTCGTCGCGCCAGATGATGATGGCCTGGAAGGTCAGCGGGCTCTCGCAGAGCCCCGCGATCATCGCCTCGCGGCCGGCCTCGATGCGCTTGGCGATGGCGATCTCGCCCTCGCGCGACAGCAGCTCGACCGAGCCCATCTCGCGCAGGTACATGCGCACGGGATCGTCGGTGCGGTCGGCGGGCTCGGCGCGCTCGGCCTTCGCCACGACGGCGCGCGGGGCGGCCTCGACGAGGTCGCCGCTCTCCTCCTCCTCGTCCGACCCTTCGGCCGCCTCGGGGCGCTCGCCGTCGGCCTCCTCGGACTCGACGACATTGATGCCCATCTCGTTGAGCATGGCGAGGATGTCCTCGATCTGCTCGGAGGTCACCTCTTCGGAGGGAAGGACTTCGTTCAGTTCCTCATACGTCACGAACCCGCGCTTCTTCGCGAGTTTGATCATGCGCTTTACGGCCTGGTCGCTGAGGTCGAGAAGCGGGCTGTCCGTCTGCGGCGCATCCGCCACATCGCCGTCCGCTTTCTCGTTTGTCTTCGTCGCCATGCCGATGCTCCACCATCAGACGCAAGCCGTGCCGGGGCACGTCCCACGCGAAATCGTTCACGCACGAGAGGGCTGGACAGGCCCTGCCCATCCGCCCGCTCCGCATTCTCCCCATCAGACTCGCGATTCGATTAAGTGCCACTTAACCGTTCGGCCGCGCGAGCGTACCCGTGCGGCTTTTTGCGACGTCCGGTGGGTCGTGAGCCCTGAAGCCCCCAACTACCCCGACGGGCGCACAGGACCAGCGGACTGCGGCAAGCAGTCGCACCCATCCGACGTCCGATCTCAATCCCCCTCTTCAGGCTTCGTTCCGGCCGCCAAGGGATCCCGATCCGCCTCGACCCCTTCGAGCGCCGAAATCTGCAGCTGCAGATCGCGGATCCAGGCGAGGTTCGCTTCGGTGTCGTCCTGGGCGAAGGCCGTTTCCGCAAGCCTGAGTTCGTTATGTAGCGTGAGGGCGCGCCTGTGCAAGGTCATCGCCTGCCGCAATGTATCCCTCACTTCCAAGGCTTTCGCCGCCGAGTCAAGGCACCAGCGGTCCCCCGGACGCACCGCGGACGCAAGCCTGACCAGCGCCGGCGCGTGCCCGGCCTGCTCCAGCGACCGCCGCAGCCACGTGTCGTCGGCCGCGGCGTCCGCTGGCGGGCCGTCGGCCACGGCGTCGAGGAGCGCCTCGCGCAGACGAAGGGCGTCGGGGTGGACGAGGTCGATGGCGGCCAGCCCCTCCACCACCTCGCCGAGGATCGGGGCGTGGGTGACCAGCGCCATGACGATGAGCGCCTCGCGGGGCGAGGGGCCCGGCGCCTGGGTGAACAGCGGGCTGCGCGCGAGGTTCTGGCTGGCACGCAAGGGCTCGGGCATCCCGGTGGGCCGCCGCGGATCGCGCCCGCCGCCGCGCCGCGGCGTCCATTCGCGGCGATTATCCCCCCGCCCCCCGGCCTGGGGCAGGATCGCGCGCAGCCGCACCTCCATCTCGGCGCGGTAGTGGCGGCGCAGATCCTCGTCCTTCACGGCGGACAGGATCTCGCGCAACCGTCGCTCGAGCGCCGCCCGACGCTCGGGCGTGTCGAGCGGTCCGGCCTCGACCTCGCGCCCCCACAACACGTCGACCAGGGGCTGCGCCGCATCGAGCACCCGCGCCAGCGCCGGCTGGCCGCCGGAGCGGGCGAGATCGTCCGGATCCTGCCCTTCGGGGAGCATCGCAAATCGCAGCGACTTGCCCGGCTGCAGTAGCGGGAGCGCGGTATCAACCGCCCGCCACGCGGCGCGCCGGCCCGCCTTGTCGCCGTCGAAGCACAGGATCGGCTCGTCGGCCATGCGCCAGAGCAGGCCGATCTGGTCCGGCGTCAGCGCCGTGCCCAGGGGCGCGACGGTGTGCGGGAAGCCGGACACGCTCATGGCGATGACGTCGACGTATCCCTCCACGGCGATGACCGTGCCGCGGTCGTGCGCGGCCTTGCGCG
>JAIYAB010000288.1 GCA_027489275.1 Hyphomicrobiales bacterium | reverse complement strand
AGAGCTGCTTGCGGCAGAAGAAGCAGTCGCCGCAGGCGATGTTGAAGGGCACGACGATCCGGTCGCCCGCCTTGAGGTTCGTAACGGCGCGACCGACCTCGACCACCTCGCCCATAGTCTCGTGGCCGAGGATGTCACCGCTATCCATCGTCGGCATGTAGCCGTCGTAGAGATGGAGATCCGAGCCGCAGATCGCACAGGCGGTGACCTTGATGATGACGTCGCGGTCGTCCTGCAATTGGGGATCGGGCACCGTGTCGCAGCGAATGTCCCCCTTGCCGTGCCAGCACAACGCCCTCATGGTCACCTCCTGACGAATGGTCCTTCGGGGGCCAACGGTTGGAGAAACGTGGCGTTCCGGCGTGGCGCGACCATGCTGGAGCCGATGCCGATGAGATGGACCGTCCTGTCCTCCCGCAGCGTGATCAGAGACCGCTGGATCGACTTGCGCGCGGATGACTGCCTCACCCCGTCCGGGCACGAAATCGCCCCCTATTACGTCCTCACCTATCCAGACTGGGTCCATGTCGTCGCCCTGACCGCCAGCGACGAGGTGCTGCTTGTCCGGCAGTACCGGCACGGCGCGGGTGGCAGCTTCCTCGAACTGCCCGGCGGCGTCATCGACGGCGGCGAGGCGGTGGAGGCCGCGGCGCGGCGCGAGCTGGCGGAGGAGACCGGACACGAGGCCGGCGCCATCACGCTGGTTTCGTCCCTGCACCCAAACCCGGCGATCCAGAACAACCGCGTCCATGTCTGCATCGCGGAGAACGTCGTGGCCGCGGGGTCGCTGCAGCTCGATGCAGGCGAGGAGGGGCTGACGGTCGAGTTGTTGCCGGTGCAGACCGTTCTCGACGGGCTGACCGCTGGCATTCTCGGCCAGTCGCTTCATGTCACGAGCCTGCTGCTGGGGCTCGCGGCACTGGGGCGGATCAATCTCCAGGCGGTCCCGCCGCCGGCAGCCGTCGCGCCGTGATCAGGCGGGCGCCGCGCTGACGCGTGACATAGCGCACGAGCCATTGCGCGGCCACGAGGAAACGGCGCTCCAGCCCGTTGAGGAGGTAGATGTGGACCAGCGCCCAGAGCAGCCACGCCTTCCGGCCGGTCAGGGTGCGGCCCTTCCCGAAATCGAAGATCGCCGCATTGCGACCGATGATGGCCGCATTGCCGCGATTGCGGAACACGAAGGGCGCAGCCGCCTGTCCTGTCGCCAAAGGCTTTGACAGGACGCGCCCGAGATATTCGCCCTGCTGCTTGGCGACCTGGGCGAGCGCGGGAAGCGGCTTCCCGTCCTCCCCGAGGCACATTGCCAGGTCGCCCAGCACGTAGAGATCGTCATGGCCGCGGAGCCTGAGATCAGGCTCCACCGGCAATCGCCCACCGGCGGCCGTCTCGATGCCGGGCAGCCAGGCGGCGGCCGGCGCGGCGCGGGTGCCTGCACCCCAGACCACCGTCGCGGCGTCGATCCGCGCGCCATCGGCGAGGTCGACGCCGCTTGCGGAGATCTCGCGGACGCTGATGCCGGTGCGGATCTCGACGCCCAGCTCCTCGAGACCACAGGCCGCGGCCTCTGCCAGATCCTCCGGGAAGGCGGCGAGCAGGCGCGAGCCGGCCTCGACCAGCACGATGCGCGCCAGTCCGGGGTCGATCGCGCGGAAGTCGCGCCGCAGCGCGGGACGGATCAGCTCGGCGATGGCACCGGCCATCTCGACGCCGGTCGGCCCGCCTCCCACGACGACGAAGCTGAGCAGAGCCGCACGCTCGCGCGGGTCTTTGCTCGCCTCCGCCGCCTCCAGTGCGAGCAGGATCCGGGAGCGCAGCAGCGTCGCGTCCGGCAGATCACGCGGACAGGGGGCGTGCTCGGCCCAAGAGTCGTGCCCGAAATAGTTACAGACAGAGCCGGCGGCGAGGATGAGCTTGCCGTAGGCCAGGGGCGCCTGGCCAGCCAGCAGGACCCGTTTGGTGGCGGCGTCGACGCCCACCACCTCGCCCAGCACGACGGAGACGGTGGGATAGCGGCTGAGGATGCGCCGGATCGGCTGGGCGATATCGGCCGGCGACAGCGCGGCGGTGGCGACCTGGTAGAGCAGCGGCACGAAGAGGTGATAGTTCTGGCGGTCGATGAGGACGGTCGGGACACCGGCGGCGCCGAGCCGGCGGGCACAGGCAAGGCCGCCGAAGCCGCCCCCCACGATCACGACAGGGGCTGAAGCGCCGGCAGCAGAACCCGCCCCTGCCGTCGTCGCCCCCCGCGCGGCTCCCCTCTGCGCAGCCATGTCGTTTCCTGTCATCGTCCCGGATGATCGGCCAGCCTCTCCGCTCCCTGCCATAACGGACAGATCAACCCACAGTTCGGGCCCCCAGAAGGGCCATTCCGGCGGCGCTGCGGTGGTGACCTCTCCACCTCAAAGCTTTGGCGCGGGTCCTGCGCCGCGCGGAACGGGGCGTAACGGCACCCGTTATGGCGAAACAGCCCGCGACCGCTGCAGGCCATCGACACGCCGAAAAACGGTCGCGGACACGGAGCCCCGCAGCGCAAGCAGATGCCAAGGGGCTCCAGGCAGCGCCGTCGGTCCCGCCCCCGCACCCGCCGACGAAGAGGACAGAGCATGACCGAAGCCCCGCAGGATCTGCCGACCACCGGGCCAGCCCTCGCCCTCGCGCTGCAGCGCCGCCATCCAGGCCGAGACTGGATGGCGGCGCTCGCCATGGCGGCGCGACGGCCCCGGGGGGATGTCGAGCGCTATCTCCAGGAGGACGGCGAATTGCCGCCGTTCCTGCGCGAGGCTTCCGCAGAGGTGGAAGCGCTGCTGCGGCCACAGAACGGCGACGGGCGGGACGATATCTTCGCTGCGCGCACCAACGACGTGGACGCTCCGATGGAAATCGACAGCGAGGCCGGCACGATTGTCCAACCCTCCAACAAGGGTATGCCATCGCAGTCAGGCTCGGAGCACGAGATGCGGACGCAGCCGCCAAAGGCCGAGAAGAACGAGGAGTTCCTCCCCATAAGCGGTGTGCCCTCCTTCATCAGCCCCCTGCGCAAGGACGACGACTGAGCCTCGCCATCCCCCGCGCACCAAAGCTTTGGGGCCCGGTGCCGGTGAACGGCACCGGGCCCATACGCTGTCTCGCCTCGCCGCCAGATAATCGGCGTCGGCGCGACGGCGTGCCTGACAGCATTCGCCGCCCGCTTGGAAGACCATCTTCTTCATCTACTTCTTTGACTTCTTCATCTTCAGGAACCGCGTCCTGCTGCTGCTGTTGATCCTGCGAGGGACGACAGCCGGAGGCCGGAATGGCAGCGCGATATCTGATTACGGGCGGAGCCGGGTTCATCGGACGTCATCTCTGTGCCGAACTGCTCGGTGCCGGGCACGATGTCCGGATTGTCGACAGCTTCGTGCCGCAGGTTCACGGCGACAGCGGCCAGGCACCGGCCGATGTCGAGGTTCTGACAGGCGATCTGCGCGATACCGACCTCGTCCACCGCGCGCTGGAAGGCGTCGACGGCGTCTTCCATCTCGCCGCCGAGGTCGGCGTCGGCCAGAGCATGTACGAGATCGAGCGCTATGTCGGCGGCAACGACCTGGCGACCGCCGTCCTGCTCGACCAGATCGCGCGCAGTCCGATCCAGCGGCTGGTGGTCGCCTCCTCGATGAGCGTCTACGGCGAGGGCCTCTATGAAGGGCCTGACGGCACCCGCTTCGAGGCCGTGCGCCGCGTGTTGCGGGAGGGCCAGCGCGACTGGGATCCACGCGGCCCCGAGGGCGAGCCGCTCCTGCCGGTCGCGACGTCCGAGGACAAGCCCGTCGACCTCGCCTCCATCTATGCTCTGACCAAATATGCCCAGGAGCGGGCCTGCCTCATCGTCGGCGGCGCCTATGGTGTGCAGACGGTCGCGCTGCGGCTGTTCAACGTTTTTGGACCCGGTCAGGCGCTCTCCAACCCCTACACCGGCGTGCTCGCCAATTTCGGCTCCCGCCTGCTGAACGGCCAGCCTCCCATGATCTTCGAGGACGGCCGGCAGAAACGCGACTTCGTGCATGTGCGCGACGTGGCCACGGCCTTCGCGCTGGCGATGCATGCGCCCCATGTCGATGGTCAGGTCCTCAATATCGGCAGCGGTCAGGACTACAGGATCGAGACGGTCGCACGGCTGCTAGCCGATGCGCTGGGGCGGGCCGAGCTCGCGCCGCAGATCCTCGGCAAGGCGCGCGCGGGCGACATTCGGCACTGTTTCGCCGACATCGGCCGCGCGAAGGCGGTGCTCGGCTACTGGCCGGCCCACCGCCTCGAGGATTCGATGGAGGAGGTCGTCGAGTGGCTCTCCGCATCGCAGGCCGAGGATGGCGGCGAACACGCCCGGCGGCAGCTCGAGGAACGGGGGCTGGTGGCATGAGCGGCGCCGCGTCCGCCATAGCCGGCCAGCCGGCCCTCGGCTTCGTCGAATGGTTTAGACCGGGCGAGCACCGCCGCGTGGAAGCGGCGATCACCGGGTTGCAGGCGGCCGGTGTGACCCGGCTGCGCAGCCATCTCTCCTGGGCCGAGTATCACGGCGACGGCGGTGGGGACTGGTATGACTGGTTGATCCCGCGGCTTGGGCGGAACTTCGACTTCCTACCCTGCATCCACTACACGCCACCGTCGCTGTCGCGAACGGGTGCCTCCTCCGGCGCGCCTCGGGTCCTCAAGGATTACGCCGACTTCGTCGATGGCGTGCTGACCCGCTATGGCGAGCATTTCCGCGACGTGGAGCTCTGGAATGAGCCAAACAACCTGCTCGACTGGGATTGGCGCGTCGACCACGACTGGAGCCTGTTCTGCGAAATGGTCGGCAATGCTGCCTACTGGGTGCAGCATCGCGGCTGGCGCGCCGTGCTCGGCGGCCCCTCCCCCTTCGATCCCCACTGGCTGGAACTGATGGGCGAGCGGGGCGTTCTTGGCGTGGTCTCGGCCGTGGGACTGCACGGCTTCCCCGGCACATGGGACAGCGAAGTCGGCACCTGGCGCGGCTATGACACGCATATCGCCGAGGCGCGGGCGATTCTGGAACGACACAATCCCGACTGCGAGATCTGGATCACCGAGGCCGGCTATTCGACTTGGCGCGAGGACGAGGCAGAGCAGGTGCGCCGCTTCGCCGAGGCGCGCGAAGCCCCGGCAGATCGCCTCTACTGGTATGGGTGGCAGGACGTGCCGCGCGACGTGCCCGTCCAGGAGGGGCTCTATTTCGACCCGCGCCACTATCATCTCGGCGTCACCCGCGAGGATGGGCGGCCCAAGCTGCTGCGGCGCCTGCTGGAGACGGAGGGGTCGACGGGCTTCAATACCGTCATGCCCGAGGCTCCCACGGCGCGGCCCCTGCGGGCGGTACACCCGGCGCCCGTCGTCGTTTTCGGCGGTGCCGGCTTCATCGGCGCCAATCTCTGCGACCGGCTGCTCGGCGACGGCCAGCGCGTGCTGCTGTTCGACAGTCTCGGGCGGCCAGGGGTGGAACGGAACCTGCGCTGGCTGCAGGAACGCCACGGGGCTGCACTGGAAACGCGGCTGTCGGACATCAGAGACGAGGCAGCGGTCTCGTCCGCCGTTACGGGCGCGAAGGCCTGCTTCCACCTCGCCGCCCAGGTTGCCGTCACCGACAGTCTCGTCGATCCGCTCCATGACTTCGCCGTCAATGCCCAGGGGACGCTCACCATCCTCGAGGCTTTGCGTATCCGGGCGCCCGAGACCCCACTCGTCTTCGCCAGCACCAACAAGGTCTATGGCTCTCTGGCGAGCCTCGACATGGAGCAGACCGAGAACGGCTGGGCACCAGCCAACGGGTTGTTGCGCCGCTACGGCGTGAGCGAGACGCGCCCGCTCGACTTCTGCACGCCCTATGGCTGCTCGAAGGGCACAGCCGACCAGTATGTGCTCGACTACGCCCATAGCTTCGGGCTGCGCACCGCGGTGCTGCGGATGAGCTGCATCTTCGGCCCGCGCCAGTTCGGCACGGAGGATCAGGGCTGGGTCGCACATTTCCTGCTGAAGGCGCTGAGGGGCGAGCCCATCACCGTCTTCGGGGACGGACAGCAGGTTCGCGACATCCTTCACGTCGCCGACGCGGTCGATGCCTACTGCCGTGTCCTCGGCGCCATCGACAGCGTCAGCGGCCAAGCCTTCAACCTCGGGGGCGGGCCGGCCAACGCCGTCAGCCTCGCGACCGTCATCGCCGAGATCGGCACGCTGATCGGCCGGCCTCCAGCCTTGCATCATCAGGACTGGCGCGCGGGAGACCAGCCCTGGTTCGTCGCCGACACACGCGCCCTCCAGAAGGCTCTGGGATGGCGCGCGACCTTCGACTGGCGCGACGGGCTGCGCGATCTCCATGGCTGGGCCAGACGCGAATTCGGCCACGGGCCGGCCACGCCCGTCGCGGTCGGCGCCAGCGAAAGACGGAGGGTCTCGGCATGAGGGTCGCTTTGGTCAACCCGCGCTGGAGCTTCGAGGGCAGCATCTATTTCGGCTGCCGGGAGCCGCATCTGCCGCTCGAACTCGGCTACTGCCGGGCATTGCTGGAGCGTGCCGGGCACCAGCCGCTGATGCTCGATGGCCATCTCATGGATCGCGACCATGAGAGCCTGGCTGCGGAGATCGCCGCCTTCGGCGCGGACATGACCGTCGTCACGACGGCGCCGAGCTATCTCTTCTGGCGTTGCGCGCCGCCGGAACTGCGGGTCCCCGCCGAATTCTTGCGCAGCCTCGCCGGCCGCGGCGGCAAGACGGTCGCCGTCGGGCCGCATGGCTCGGTCACGCCCGGGACCACGCTGCGCAAACTCGGTTGCGACGTGGTCGTACGCGGCGAATGCGAGGAGGTCGTGGCGCGGCTGGCCGAGGGGTTGCCCCTGCGCAGCATCGCTTCCATCGCCTATCACGAAGGCGGGGACCTGATCGTCAATGGCGGGCCCGCCGCCGGCCCCTTCGTGGAGGCTCCGGCCCTGACCTGGCCCCCGGACTGGATCGCCCGCCACGCCCATCACCACCACCGCTTCGACGACAACCACCGCGGCTTCGGGGCCGAGGTCGAAGCCTCCCGGGGCTGCCCCTATACCTGCTCCTTCTGCGCCAAGATGGAGTTCCGCGACGCCTATCGGCGCCGCCGGCTCGACCTCGTGCTGGCCGAGATCGACGCGCTGATCGCGCAGGGTGTCGGCTACATCTATTTCGTCGACGAGATCTTCCTGCCGCAGAAGCCATTGCTGGAAGCTCTGGTCGAGCGCGACGTCCAGTTCGGCATCCAGACCCGCATCGACCTCTGGAAGCCCGACCTCCTCGAACTGCTCGGCCGGGCCGGCTGCGTCTCGATCGAGGCCGGCATCGAGAGCCTCACAGTCGAGGGCCGCGCCGCGCTGGCCAAGCGCTGCCGGCTGGAGACCGAGGATCTTGCCGCGCTGCTCATCGAGGCGCGCCGCCATGTCCCCTTCGTTCAGGCGAACCTGATCGGGATGGAGGAGGACAGCGCCGAACTCGTGACCTATTGGCGCGACGTGCTGCTGAAGGCCGGGGTTTGGGCCAACGAACCCGTGCCGCTTTATCCCTATCCCAGCTCGCCCAGCTACCGCAGCCTCTGGGGGGAGCCCGACGATGCCGCCTGGGAACGCGCGCACGCGTATTATCTCAAGGCGTTTTCCGCCTTCAGCGACATCCAGGAAAAGCTGCCGGTCCCGCTCGAGAGGCTGGAGGCGTCATGCTGTCCGGCTCACTGAAGCCCCGCTCGCGCCGGGTCCTGATGACGCTCGATGCCGTGGGTGGCGTCTGGCGCTATGCACTGGACCTGGCGGGGGGACTAGGCGAAGCCGGGATCGACGTGCTGCTGGTCGGCTTCGGCCCCAAGCCTCGACCCGACCGGCTCGTCGAGATCGAGCAGCTTTCGCGCGCCTCGCTGGTCTGGATCGACGAGCCGCTGGACTGGATGGTCTCCGATGCGACCGCGCTTGTGGATGTCGCCCCGGCTCTCGAGCGGCTGGCGGCGGACTGGCGGCCCGACCTCATTCATCTCAACCTGCCCTCGCAGGCGGTCGGCCTGTCCGTCGCGTGCCCCTTGGTCGTGGCGATCCATTCCTGCCTCGCGACGTGGTGGCAAGCGGTCCGCGGCGAGGCCCCGTTGCCGGCCCCATGGCTCTGGCAGCGGCGCCTCACGGGCGAAGGGCTGGCGCAGGCGGCGCGGGTGCTCGCTCCCAGCGCGAGCCATGCCACCGCGACCCGGGCCGCCTATGGCGACGTCGCGTCCATCGATGTCGTGCACAATGCGAGCCCGGCGGTCAGCGTCCCCGCTAGCCAGCGCCAGCCGGTCGTGCTTTCGGCCGGGCGCTGGTGGGACGAAGGCAAGGGTGCGGCGGTGCTGGATCAAGCCGCCGCGCTCTCTCCCTGGCCGGTGCTGATGGCCGGGGGGCTCGCAGGCCCCGATAGCCTCTGTCCCCCACCGGTCCACGCCTTGGCTCTGGGCGATCTGCCGCCGGCGACCCTCACCGCACTGATGACGAGGGCGGCGATCTTCGCGTCGCCCTCGATCTACGAGCCCTTCGGTCTGGCCGTTCTAGAGGCGGCCCAGCGCGGCGCCGCGCTGGTGCTTTCCGACATTCCTACCTTCCGCGAGCTGTGGAGCGGTGCGGCGCTCTTTGTCCCGCCACGTGAGCCGGCGGCGCTTGCTGCGGCGATCACCCGCCTCGCGGTCGACGAAGGCGAGCGGGCCCAGCTGGCCAGGGCGGCTTTGCGGCGTGCGGCTGGTTTTTCGCCGGAGCGCCAGATCGAAGGCGTGCTGCGCTGCTACCGCGCCGCGCTCGGGGCCCCTGCTTCCACTCTGGCCGCGGCGGAATGAGATGCGCATCGTCCTTTACACCCACTCGCTGATCTCCGACTGGAACCATGGCAACGCCCATTTCCTGCGCGGCGTCCTGCGCGAACTCGAAGCGCGCGGCCATAGCACGCTGGCGCTCGAGCCGCGCAACGGCTGGAGCCGCAGCCATCTGCTGGCCGAGCGTGGTGCGGCTGCGGAGGAGGAGTTCCGACAGACCTTCCCCGAACTGACCGTCGCCTTCCACGACGTGGACTTCGACCACGAAGCCGCGCTGGCGGATGCGGACGTCGTGATCGTGCATGAATGGACTCCACCAGAGCTGGTGGCGCGCCTCGGGCGGCTGCGCCATGAGGGCGCCCGCTTCACCCTCTGCTTCCACGACACACATCACCGCGCCGTCTCGGCGGAAGCCGACATCGCCTCCCTCGCGCTGGCCGATTACGACCTCGTACTCGCCTTCGGCGAGACGCTGCGGCAGCGCTATCTGGCGCGGGGCTGGGGCGACCAGGTCCACACCTGGCACGAGGCCGCGGATCTGCGCCTGTTCGGGCCGCGCCCCGCGACGCTGCCGGAGGCCGATCTGATCTTCGTCGGCAACTGGGGCGACGGCGAGCGGGCGCGGGAGCTCTCGGAGTTCTTGATCGAGCCGGCGCGGCGCTTGGCGCTGACGGGCGCGGTACGAGGCGTGCGCTACCCCGCGGAGGCGCTGGAGCGCGTCGCCGCGGCCGGCCTGCGCTATGGCGGCTCGATCGCCAATGCCGAGGTGCCCGAAGCCTTCGTCCGCCACCGCATGACCGTCCATGTGCCGCGGCGGCCCTATGTCGAGAGCCTGCCCGGCATCCCGACCATCCGCGTCTTCGAGGCGCTAGCCTGCGGCATCCCGCTGATCAGCGCGCCCTGGGACGATGCCGAGGGCCTGTTCCGCGAGACCGACTTCGTCAAGGTCCGTGACGGCGAGGAGATGGCGCGCGCCATGCGCCTGATCCGCGACGACGCCGATTTCGCGGCGGCGGTGGCGGCGCGAGGTCTCGAGACGATCCGCACCCGCCACAGCTGCGCCCACCGCGTCGACGAGCTGCTCGCCATCCTCGCCAGCCACGGCACGCAGCGCGTCCGCCACAGCCTCGCCGACAGGGAACTCGCCTGATGCGCATCGCCTTCTACGGATCGAGCCTTTTGTCCTCCTACTGGAACGGCGCGGCGACCTATTACCGCGGCATCCTCCAGGGGCTGGCCCGCCTCGGCCACGACATCGTCTTCTACGAGCCCGACGCCTTTGACCGGCAGGCGCATCGCGACATCGAGCCGCCGGACTGGTGCCGCGTCGTGGTCTATCCGGCAACAACGGAGGGTCTGGCCGGCGTCCTGGCCGAGGCCGGAGCGGCCGAGGCGGTGGTGAAGGCCAGCGGCGTCGGCTATGGCGACGAGGCCCTGCTCGCCGGCGTGCTGGCGCAGGCGCGCCCCGACGCCCTGACGATCTGGTGGGACGTCGACGCTCCGGCGACCCTGGCGGAGATCGCGGCCGAGCCGGCCCACCCGGTGCGGGAGGCGCTGCCAAATCTCGATCTGGTGCTGACCTATGGCGGCGGCGAGCCGGTCGTCTCGGCCTATCGCGCGCTGGGCGCGACGGAGTGCCTGCCCGTCTACAACGCGCTCGACCCTTCGACCCATCATCCGGTCGCGCCCGATCCGCGTTTCGCCGCCGACCTCGCCTTCCTCGGCAACCGCCTGCCCGACCGCGAGGCGCGCGTCGAACGCTTCTTCCTGGAGGCCGCAGGATCCCTGCCGGAGCGGCGCTTCCTGCTCGGCGGCTCGGGCTGGGGCGACAAGCCCTGCCCTGCGAACATCCGCAAGCTCGACCATGTGCCGACCGCCGCGCACAACGCCTTCAACGTCACGCCGCTGGCGGTGCTCAACATCTCGCGCGAGAGCATGGCGGCGACCGGCTTCTCGCCCGCGACCCGCGTCTTCGAGGCGGCCGGTGCGGGCGCCTGCCTGATCACCGACGCCTGGGAGGGGATTGAGCTTTTCCTCGAGCCCGGTCGGGAGGTGCTGGTCGCCCGCGACGGACGCGACGTCGCCGAGATCCTGGGCGCGCTCACACCGGCGGAGGCTCGGCGCATCGGCGAGGCGGCGCTCGACCGCGTGCTGGCCGGGCACACCTATGACCTCCGGGCCCGCGAGCTGGACACGCGGCTGCGCGCCGCCCTCGCCGCCAAGCGCCGGGAGCTCGCCGCATGAGCCGCCCTGTGGACATCGTCT
>JAIYAB010000045.1 GCA_027489275.1 Hyphomicrobiales bacterium | reverse complement strand
GGCGCTCCGTTTTGAGTTTGGTGATCTGCCGATCTCAGTAGCGAGAGATGCAGTGAAGTTGAGGTCTCTCTTCCTCGCCTATAGAGACAAGATACCCAAAAAGCGTCAAGCACAGTTTCGGTTTGCGGTTCTTTCGGTTGTTTGTTCAGATGCAGTAGACAGGGGCGTGTTGCCGATCAACCCTTGCTTAAATTCACGCAACAGCCGCCTATACAGAGCAAATCGTACTGAGGTGCTTTGGACGACTGATCACTTACGTGTACTGGCAAGTGAAGCAGGGTCCGATCTTATGTTTGCGGTTCTCTTTGCTTACTTCACAGGGCAGAGACAAGGCGATCTTTTGCGAACAGTTTACAACAACACCGCAAATCATGGTCAGCATCCGTGGTACGATATGGATTCGGGTTTTCTGTATCTGAAGACCCAGAAGAGCGGAGCGTACGTGAAAGTGAAGATCGTCGAACCGCTTAGAAGTCGGATTGACGTTCGTGTTAACGAGTTGATGAGGCGCTCTACCTCTGAACAAAAGAAGACCGGCTACCGAATCCTTTTGAACAGCCACGGAAGGCCGTGGACCACGGATGGATTCCGATCCTCTTTTCAGAAGGCGCGGAATAGAGCCGGGGTACGTGACACGGCGTCTGGCGTTTTTCTTGATTTTCACGACTTGCGTGGTACTGCCGTTACGAACCTCTGTTTGGCTGGTTGCACTACGATTGAAGTAGCGGCGGTCACGGGGCATTCTTTGAAAACCATCGATGAAATGCTGGAAAAGCACTATCTGGGCGAAACGGCAAAGCGGTCGGTTTCGGCGATGGAGAAGTGGGAAAACCAGTTGGCTACTGACACCAAGTCGTCCAAGTTCTTTTCTGAAGTCGCCGGAAAAAAGAACAGAAAAACTAAGCATTATCAACGCATGGCGGCCATCTCTTAATCAGCGGGTCGTAGGTTCGAGCCCTACAGCGCCCACCATCAAAGCCCTGATCTTTCCAAAGCGCTGATCCTTCGACGACAAATCGACAGGCGTCACGACCGGCCGAACGTTGGCGCACGTGGCCGTCGGCGGTTTGTCCGTGACCTCGGGCGCGCATGGTCTTGCGCTCGTGCGGGATGACGCTGTGCTGGCCGCGACGTGATGCCGTCGCCCGTCGCCGACCTCGACATCCTGTCTGCCATCTTCTGATTGTGAGCGCAGGGGCCCGGGCCCGGCCGGAGCGGGGTGCGCGATCCGTGCTATGCTGGACCGGTTCGCTGCCGGAAGGAGAACGCCGCTGGGGGCCTCACGCAGATCGTTCCTGACGACGTTCGGCTACGCCCTGCTGGCGTGGCCCGCGGTCGCGCGGGCGCAAGGCGGGCGGGTGGCGCGGATCGGCTTCGTCAGCTGGTTTTCAGCCGCCGAGGCCGCTGATGTCGAGCATCTGCGCGGCGCGCTGCGCGAACTCGGCTACGTCGACGGGCAGTCGATCACATTCGAGGCCCATTTCACGGATGGAAACCGGGAGGCGACAAGGGCGGTGCTGCAGTCGATGGTCGAGCGCAACGTCGACGTCATCATCGTGCGGGCGACCGCGGCTGCGCACATCGCCAAGGAGGTCGCGGCGTCAAGGCCCGTCGTGATGCTCGTTGCCGACCCGCTGGCGACCGGGCTGGTGCAAAGCCTGTCTCGGCCCGGCGGCAATCTGACGGGGCTGTCGCTGCTCGGCCCCGACCTCGCCGGAAAGCGACTCGCCTTTCTCCACGCCATGCGCCCGGGGTTGGACCGGGTGGCGTTCCTCGGATCATCGGCGGACCCCAACGCGCCGACCTTCGCGCAGCAGACGAAGGCGGCCGGCGAGGCGCTGGGCATCACGGTGATCGAACGGATGGTGCCTGGCCCGGCGGCTTTGGAGCCGGCGCTGTTCGAGGAGATGGCGCGGGCCGGCGCTCAGGCGGTGGTCGTCCAGCCGATCTTCACCGGCCACCAGGACCGGATCGTGCCGCTGGCCCGGGCGGCCGGGCTGCCCGTTGTCTCGAACTACCGGGTCTTCGCCCAGGCTGGCGCGCTGTTCAGCTACGGTCCGGATGACGTGGCGCTGACGAAGCGGGCGGCGTATTACGTCGACCGCATCCTGAAAGGCGCGTCCCCTGCGACGCTTCCGATCGAGCAGCCGTCGCAGTTCCAGCTCGTCATCAACATGCGGACCGCCCGGGCGCTCGGGCTGACAATGCCCGACAGCCTCGCGGCCATAGCGGACGAACTCGTCGAGTAGGCGGGCTGGATCAGGGGATGACGACGGTCGTCCCGGTTTCGCCATTCAGCAGCCGGCGCAGATGGAAGCCGGCCAGCGCGTCCGTTGCGCTTGCGGCGACGAGCGAGGCGAGCGCGCTCACGGCGTCGGTGTCCCCTGCCTCGAGTTGGCGGAAGGCG
Organism: Hyphomicrobiales bacterium; assembly: GCA_027489275.1. GTDB lineage: Bacteria > Pseudomonadota > Alphaproteobacteria > Rhizobiales > Beijerinckiaceae > Alsobacter. The sequence goes on along the minus strand of JAIYAB010000045.1, from coordinate 12,446 downwards.
CGGCCGTAGCGCTCGCGATGGTCGGAGGCGGCTGCGTCGTCCGGTACGGGCTCGAAACAGGCGAGTTTTTCCTGCCGCCCGCGCAGCATCAGGTTGCCGATGGGCCGGACGGCCACGCCGGGGGCGCGGTCCACCACCGCCGCGCTGGCGCAGATGCGGGTGCCCAGTGCCTTGTTGGCGGCCTCGAGCCGCGCGGCGACGTTGATGGTGTCGCCATAGGCCGTGTAGTCGAAAAAGCGGTCATGCCCGAAATTGCCGACCAGCGCCGCTCCCGCATGCAGGCCGATGCGGGTGCGCCCGAGCGGTACGCCCTCCTGCGCCCACCGGGCGCGGAGCGCCTCGCAGTGGACGTCGATCGCAAGCGCGCAGCGCAGCGCCCGCTCGGCATGGTCGGGCTGGTCCTGCGGCGCGCCGAAGAGAACGTGGAGGGCGTCGCCCATCACCTTCGCGACGGTCCCACCATGGGTGAAGACGATATCGGTGACGTGGCCGAAATAGTCGTTCAGGAGCCGGGACAGCACCTCCGGATCCAGCTGCTCGACGAGCCCCGTGAAGCCGGCGATGTCGGTGAACATCACGGTGAGCTCGCGCCGCGCGCCGCGCAGCAGCGGCGCCTGCCCGTCGGCGGCGGCCAGTTCGGAAGCGAGGTTGGGCGAGAAGTAGCGCGCCAGCGCCGCCTGCGCCCGCTCGGCCTCCGCGAAGCGCCGGCGGGCGGCTCGCAGGTCGCCGACGTGGCGCAGGGTCTTATGCATCGTGGCTTCGAAATCGCCGAAGTCGATGGGCTTGGTGAGGAAGTCGAAGGCGCCGCGGTTCATCGCGGTGCGGATGTTGGTCATGTCGCCATAAGCCGAGACGATGATGGTCGACAGCCGATCCTCACGGTCCTGAAGGCGCGCGAGCAAGGTGAGCCCGTCCATGCGCGGCATGTTGATGTCGGTGATGACGAGGTCGAGGTCCGGGTTCCGGCCGATGAGGTCGAGCGCATGGACGCCGTCCTCCGCGAAGAGGAACTCCAGGTCGCCGTCGCGGATGGCCCTGCGGAAACGCTGGACGACGAGCGCCTCCAGGTCGGGTTCGTCGTCGACGACGAGGACGCGGGCCGTCACGTGGGCGCGTCCAGGGCGCCGAGCAGCGTGTCGACCTGGCCGCGCAGCTCGCGGAAATCGATGGGCTTGGGCACGAGCCCGGCCGCGCCGTCGGCGGAGGCCTGCCGGCGCGTCGCGTCGTCGCCATAGGCGGTGATCATGATGACGGGCAGGTCCGGGCGGACGGCCTTCACCCGCCGCAGCAGGTCGAGCCCGCTCATGCCCGGCATGTTGATGTCGGAGAGCAGGAGGATGATCGAGACGTCCCGCGCGCTCTCCATGAAGTCGAGCGCATCCGGAGCGGATGAGGCGAACTGCAGGGCGAAACGGCCGCCCCTGAGGTCGCGCCGGAACTGCTGCCGGAACAGCTCCTCGATGTCGGGCTCGTCGTCGACGACGAGGATCAGCGGCTTCATGCCTCGCCTCCCGCCTTCCCGGCCCCGCGAGGCAGGGTGATGAAAAACTCGGTGAACTCGCCCGGCTTCGACATGACGTCGATCTTGCCTCCGTGCTGCTTGACGATGATGTCGTGGGAAATCGAGAGGCCGAGGCCGGTGCCCTCGCCGGCCGGCTTGGTGGTGAAGAACGGCTCGAAGATGCGAGCCCGGACGTCGTCGGGAATGCCGGTGCCGTTGTCGCGTATCTTGATCCGCACGCGTTCGCCCCGGGTCCGGGTGGTGACGGTGAGCGTCGGCTCAAAGGCCAGATCGCCGCCCGCCTGTTCCTGGGCGAGCCGTTTGGAGGCGGCGTGAAAGCCGTTGCCGATCAGGTTGAGCAGGACCCGGGTGAACTCCTGAGGGAAGAGCGACACCTTGCCGGCGGCAGGATCGTAATCGCGCTTCAGCGTGATGTTGAAACCCGCCTTCTCGGCGCGGGCGCCGTGATAGGCCAGGTTCAGCGCCTCGTCGACGATGGCGTTCAGGTCGACCTCGCGGCGCTCCTCGACGCCGTGGCGGGCGTGCAGGAGCATGTTGCGCACGATGGAGTCGGCGCGCTTGCCGTGCTGCACGACCCGGCCGAGGTTGTCCTTCAGAAGGCCGGTGATGTCTGCGACATCACGCCGGACATCCTCGGGCAGGGCGCCGGCCGAGGGCTCCAGGGCCTCGTTCAGCTCCTCGACGAGTTCGGCCGACAGTTCGGCGAAGTTGTTGACGAAGTTGAGCGGGTTCTTGATCTCGTGCGCGATGCCCGCCGTGAGCTGGCCGAGCGAGGCGAGCTTCTCGGTCTGGACGAGGCGGTCCTGCGCCGCGCGCAGGTCCTCCAGCGACGCGGTGAGCTGCCGGGTGCGGGCGTCGACCTTCGCTTCCAGCGTCTCCTGCGCCTCCTGGATCTTGCCGGCCATGTCGTTGAACCGCCGCGCCAGCGTGCCGATCTCGTCGCCCGACGTGACAGGAATGCGCTGGGAGAGGTCGCCTTCGCCGAGGCGCTGGGCGCCGGACTGCAGCAGCTTGATCGGCACGAGCAGGCGCGAGGCGAGCAGCGCGCCGAGGACGATGGCGAGAAGGATGCCGAGGGCGAGCAGGGCCAGTGTCTGGTAGAGCGAGATGAAGACGGGCGCGAGCACCTCCCGCAGCGGCAGCTCGACGAATACGATCCAGCCGAGCCGCGGCACGACGGCGTGGCTGGACAACACCGTGCGGCCGTCGAGCCCGACGACCCGCGTCGGCATGGAAGCCTTGCCGTCGGCTCCGCTTCCCTCGCCCTTGCGGCTGGCCATGGCCGCCGCCACCTGCGGCAGCGACGACAGGTCCGCACCGCGCAGCACGAGGCTCATGTCCGGGTGGGTGACGAGCTTGCCCGTGTCGTCGGTGACATAGGCGTACCCCGTTTCTCCGACGCGGATGGCGGTGATGACGTCCCAGACGAGCTTGAGATTGACGCCGGCCGACGTGACTCCGGGATTGCGGCCGGCGTGGGCCATGGACAGCGTCATGTAGGGCTCGGACCCGCGCCTGAAGTAGACGGGCCCGTACCAGACCTTGCTGGCGATGGCCTGAGTGAAGCGCGGGTCGTTCGAGTAGTCGAAGCCGCTGCCGATGACGTCCGGCTCGAGGCGCGAGAAGCGGAGCTGCTCCTTGCCTGCGCCGTCGATCTGGATGACCTCGGTGATCGGCGGAGACTGGCGCAGCAGGCGGATGAAGTCGTAGCGGCGCTGGTCGAGGCTGACGCGGGACCACTCCGCACGCGTCGTCCATCCGATCTGCGTCTCGATACCCTCGATGAACTGGAGCATGCGCTCGGCGGCGGCGATCGCCTTCTCCCGCTGCACCTGGATCGCCGCGGCCGTCGCCTCCTTGTAGGACAGCGTCATGTTGACCGCGCCGTTGAACAGCAAGGCGACGGTGACCAGCAGAACCATCGTGGCCGTGAAGCGGCGCGCGAGACCGGCCGGCAGAAGCTTCGCCAGCATCGAGGTACCCACGCCGGATGACGCCGGAGCCGAAGCGGGCGCCGCGATCGGATCGAGGGCCTGCGCCTCTTTCATGCGCGTTCGTGGATCGCGCCGACGCAGCGCACGCATGGAACCCTGCGACGCTGCGGGAGCCAACTTGGGATGGACATCGGCGAGCGGCTCCGTGATCGCGAGATACACGCTGGGGTTGATGATAGCCTCTCGCCCGCGTCGCGTCAGCCTGCTTGCGGACCGTCCTCCAACGCGGCCCGGGGTGTGAAATCTTCTCACGGCGTGTCGCGCCCGAAGGGGATGTCGGGCCGGTGCAGAAGCGTACGAACCAGTATACGCTTCACATTGTCGACGGAGCACAGGCTTCAGCGTTGCCGCTCAGCCAAAAGGGTATGTCATGGCCAAGAATACGATCTGCATCTGGTTCGACAAGGATGCTGAAACTGCTGCGAGGTTTTACGCCGGGATCTTTCCAGATAGCGTAGTGAGCGCCGTCCATCGCGCGCCGAGCGATTATCCGTCCGGCAAGGCGGGTGACGTGCTGACCGTCGAGTTCACGGTCGCCGGCATCCCGTGCCTCGGGCTCAACGGCGGACCCGCGTTCCGCCATAGCGAGGCCTTCTCGTTTCAGATCGCCACTGACGACCAGGAGGAGACCGACCGCTACTGGAACGCTATCGTGGGCCATGGCGGGCAGGAGAGCGCCTGCGGCTGGTGCAAGGACCGGTGGGGCATCTCATGGCAGATCACGCCGCGCGTGTTGACCGAGGCGCTGGCGGCCGGCGGCGACGAAGCCAGACGTGCTTTCGAAGCGATGATGACCATGGGAAAGATCGACGTTGCCGCCATCGAGGCGGCACGCCGCGGCTGACGACTCTAGTCGATCACCTCGTCCGCGCGGGCGAGGATCGTCTGCGGGATCGCGATGCCGAAGGTGCGGGCGGTGTTCAGGTTGAGGGCGAGTTCGAACCGGATCGGGAACTCGATGGGGATGTCGCCGGGAGGCGTGCCCCTCAGAATCCGGCCGATATGGCCGGCGGACCGGCGGAAAAGGTCCGGGATGTCGGGTCCGTAGGACAGCAGGGCGCCGCCCTCGACGAACAGGTTCTGCTCCGCGACGACCGAGATTCCGAGCGCATGGGCCTGCTTCACGATATCGGCGCGCAGCGAATGGGTGAGGAAGTCGCGGATGACGATGACCGCGTCCGCGCCTCGGGCCTTCAGGATCGAGAATTGCTCGGCGAGCTCGGTCAGGGACGTCGAGCGGACCGTCTGGCGCGCGGGCGTGAGGCCGGCATTGCGGATGGCGGTTTCGGTCTGCAGGCCCCAGTCGCGGAAGATCGGGTCGGCGGCATTGTGCAGGATGCCGATGACCTGGCTGTGCGGGAAAACCTCCCGCAGGATCTCGATCCGCTTGCCGGACAGGTCCTCCCCGAAGGTGGAGAAGCCGGTCACCGATCCGCCCGGCCGTGACACGGTCGCGAACAGCTCGGCGTCGCCGGCCGGCGGCAGGCCCACCGCGACGATCGGGATCGTCGTGACGCGCTTGATCGAGCGGACCGCGGCTGGACCGGGCGCGATGAAGGCCGCCACGGGCAGCCTCACCAGCTCGTCGATCATGCGGGCCGCGACGGTGACGTCCCCGCCGGCGTGGCGCGGCTCGACGACAAGCGACTGGCCCTCGACCAGACCCTGCTCGCGCATTCCTTCGCGGAAGGCGGCGATAGAGGGTGCGTCGGATTCCGCGGTCGCGAAGCCCATGAACCCGACGCGCGGGACGCCGCCAAGCTGGGCCCGCGCCGGCGCCATGGCGCCGACCGAGGCCAGGCCGGCCAGGACGGTTCTGCGATCGAGGCGGGGCGGTCCGATCCGTGAGCGCATCCGACCTCCTGGATAACTCAGGATTGAAGTATGCGACCGCTGCGCGTGAATGACAATTCGCCGGACGCAGGCCCGGCCATCCGGTAGGCACGATCGTTCCGCCGCTGCACGACCCGCGGCTGTCCTGCAGGTGATTCCAGGTGCGTCCTGTGCGTTTGCGCACCCGAACGGGCGGATGCACCATGCAACCTCAGGCCGAGTTACCCTTCCACCGACGGCGTGGCCATGTCCCTGCTCGAAGCGATGACGTCCAACGCGGTGACCGCCTTCGCGCGGCTCATCACCGGCGTGCGGCCCGACTGGCGCGACGCGCTGCCGGACAGGCGGCAGCGAATCTATTTCGCCAACCACGCGAGCCACGGCGATTTCGTCCTGATCTGGTCCGTCCTGCCCAAGGAGATCCGCGACCGGACGCGGCCCGTCGCGGGCGCCGACTACTGGCGCAAGGGCCGGGTCCGGCGCTTCGTCGGCGTCAACGTCTTCCGCGCCGTCCTCATCGACCGCGTGGCCGAGACGCGGACGGAGGATCCCGTCGAGACGATGGCGCGGGTGCTGGACGAGGGGGATTCGCTGATCGTGTTTCCAGAGGGCACGCGCAACATGACCGACGCGCCGCTGCTGCCGTTCAAGTCCGGCCTCTACAACCTCGCCAGGATGCGGCCGGAGGTTGAACTCGTACCGACGTGGATCGACAACCTCTCGCGCGTCCTGCCGAAGGGCGAGGTTCTGCCGCTGCCGATCCTGTGCAGCGTCGCCTTCGGCGCGCCGATCCGGCTGGGGGAGGGCGAGGAGCGCAAGGCCTTCCTTGAGCGGGCGCGCGGGGCCTTGCTGGCCCTGTCCGACAGGCCCGGCACGGTCCAACCGACCGCGACGGAAGCCGTCCATGCCGCGTGAGACGATCCTCCTGTTCGGCGGCGTCGTCGCCGTCCTGTGCCTGGCGAGCGTCATCGGCGCGTGGCTCAAGGCGCGCCCCGGCGGCGGCGAGTCCGCCACCGTCGAGAACCTCAACGCCCGCGTGAAGGCATGGTGGGTGATGGTGGCGCTGCTCGGCGTCGCCATCGCCGTCGGCAAGGCGGCCGTGGTGATCCTCTACGCTGCCGCGTCGTTCTTCGCGCTGCGCGAGTTCATCACCCTGACCGACACCCGCAAGGGCGACCACTGGGCGCTGCTGACGGCGTTCTTCGTGGCGCTGCCGATCCAGTACTATCTCGTCTGGATCGAGTGGTACGGGCTCTTCTCGATCTTCATCCCCGTCTATGGCTTCCTGCTGATGCCGGCGATCGCGGCGCTGCGGCAGGATACGGACCACTTCCTCACGCGGGTCGCCGCCCAGCAATGGGCGCTGATGATCTGCGTCTACTGCGCGAGCCACGTGCCGGCGCTGCTGACGCTCGACATTCCCGGCTACGAGGGCAAGCAGGTGCTGCTCGTGGCGTTCCTGATCATCGTGGTGCAGGGCTCGGACGTGCTGCAATACGTGTTCGGCAAGCTGTTCGGCCGCCGCAAGGTCGCGCCGCTGCTCTCTCCCTCGAAGACGTGGGAGGGGCTGGTGGGTGGTGTCGTGTCGGCGACGGCGTTGGGCACGGCGCTGTGGTGGATCACGCCCTTCGCGCCGTGGCAGGCAGGCCTGCTCGCCTTCGCGATCTGCGTGATGGGTTTCCTCGGCGGGCTCGTCATGTCGGGCATCAAGCGCGACCGCGGCGTCAAGGACTGGGGACGCATGATCGCCGGGCACGGCGGCGTGCTGGACAGGATCGACAGCATCGTCTTCTCGGCGCCGATCTTCTTCCACCTGACGCGCTACTGGTGGGTGCCGTAGGTCCACCCCGGGAACGCAGCCCGACCCGCCGCCACAGGACGAGACAATGATTGGCGAACCCGACCCGAAGGCCTCCCGGCGGCCGCTGGCCAGCCGCAGCAGCGCGCTCGCCAGGGCTGCCGTGGCGGCGCTGCTGCGCACGCGCGTCACGCCGAACCAGATTTCGCTGGCCAGCGTGGCCTTCTCCGCCGCGGGAGCCGCGGCGTTGCTCGCGGCCCCGCACACGCCTTGGTTGTTCCTCGTTGCGGCGCTGTGCGTGCAGCTCCGCCTCGCCTGCAACCTCCTCGACGGGATGGTGGCGGTTGAGGGCGGGCGGGGCACGCCGGTGGGGGCGCTCTACAACGAGATCCCGGACCGCGTCGCCGACAGCCTGTTCCTCGTCGCCTGGGGCCTCGCCTGCGGCGTCGGCTGGCTCGGCTGTGCGGCAGCGCTCGCGGCGATGGCGACGGCCTACATCCGCGTGCTGGGCGGCGCGCTGGGGCAGGCGCAGGATTTCCGCGGGCCGATGGCGAAGCAGCACCGGATGGCGCTGCTGACCGCGACGTGCGTCGCCGCTCTGGTCGAGGCGCTCGCGCTCGGGCACATGACGGTGCTGATCGTCGGCCTCTGGGTCGTCTTCGTCGGCAGCCTGTGGACCTGTGTCGCGCGCACCCGCGTCATCGCCTCGCTGCTGGATCGGCCGGACCCGGCCTAGTACCGGTCCACAACTTTCTGCGCCGCGCGGACGATCTCGGCTGCGCTGCTGTCCTTCAGGTAGGACCAGGCCACGAGGTCGGCCGGGTGGGCGAGCTTGTAGGCGGCCCTGATCTTCTCCACGCCGCCCGGGCCCCCCTCGTCCAGCCCGTCGAGGATCATGCGGCGGACGGCGGCGTTGGTCTGGAAGGGACGGCGCAACGCCGTCTCGAGAAGCATCGCCCTGGAAATCTTCATCACGGTCGACCCGGCATCCGGGCGCACACCCGGTGCGTGTGATCATCGCGACGGAGCGGCCGAGGTGAACAAACCCGAGGTTGAAACGACGCGCGTGGTTAGCGTTCCGGAAGGATGGCGCGCGCGTACCCGAGGAGTCAGGGAAGGCTATCGAAGTCGCTGCGGCGATGGCCGTCGACGAGCTTGCGCAACCGGGCCGGCTTCAACACCTCCACCGCGTCGCCCCAGGCATAGAGGTGCCAGGCCATTTCGAGGTGTCCCGCCGCCTCGAAGCGGACCGTGAGCGAGCCGTCCGCCTCGTGCGTCACGCTCTGGCCGGGATGGAACAGGTAGCCTGCCGCCTGCTCCGCCGCCCGCGGCGCGAACCGCCAGACGACCTCGCCGAACTCCCGGTCGTTCTGGAACAGGCCGAAGGCGCGCCGGGAAAAAGCCTGCAGGTCGAAGTCGGCCGGCCGCTCGAAGCCGCGGGCGGTGACGCGCGCGGCGGCGACCGAGTCCAGCCGGTAGGTGCGCACGGGGCCGCGCGGGTCGTCCTCCGGCCGCGCGACGAGGTAGCGGCGGGCGCCGGCGAGCAGGCCGAAGGGCATGACGGCGCGACGGCGCGGGGCAGGGTCGGTGCGGGCCTTGTAGTCGATCTCGAGCACGAGGCAGGCCTTGATAGCCTGCGCGACCCCCTCCGCGACATCCTCGTCCACCCGCGGGCGCGGGCCGGGCCGGGCGACGAAACCCTGCGCCTCCAGCAAGGCGTCGTGGTCGGTATCGACACGCCCGGCGCGGGCGTCGGGCACCAGCGCCAGGATCTTCTCCTTCAGCCCGCCGAGCAGTCGCGCCTCGCGGGACTGCCCGTCCCGCTGCAACTGGACCAGCGCGAGGTCGAGCGCGGCGAGCTCGTCCGCCTCCAGCGCGAGAAAGTCGCGCAGCCCGGCGCCGCGCATGCGCCAGCGCTTCAGCCCGTCCTCCCCATGGGCGGCGTCCACGTCGGGAAACCGGAGCTCGAGGCTGCGCAGCATGCGCTGCGCGGTGCGCTTGGAACAGCCGAACCGCTCCTCGACCTGCGTGAGCGTGACTCCGGCACGGTGCGCGCGGACCATGGTGGCGAGGTCGAGGAGCTGGTCCGCCTTGGCGAAGGCCATGATGACACCTGACAGGTTTTGACGCCCCCGCAGCCTATCCCATTCCCATGCCGGTGGGGCAAGTGCTGGAGAGGAGGCGGACATGGCGCACAGTGGACAGGCGGGCCGGGAAGAGGCGCGGCGATCGGGGCGGCTGGAGCGATTTCTCGGCGATGCGCTCATCGGGGCGATGGTGCTGCTCGGACTCATGTTCTGTGTCGGAGCTGCGCGGGCGAATGTCTCGACTGCTTCGAGCGATCATCGGGATGCTTTTTTCACTGCGATGGACAGTGTAAAGGATTCTGTTGGTGATTATTACATTCGAAACGAGCGTATAGTCACAATTTATTCTTGAAATTTCCCGAAAAGCAATCCTCCCGCGCCTCAATCCCGCGCGAGGCCGCGTCCAGGCTGCGTTTCAGGTCCGGGCCCCTCTGACGGAGAGCCCTCCGTGATGTCGGACCGTCACACCAGGAGGACTGATCATGCCGTTCAAGAACGACCTCGTCGCCCTCATCGACGAAAGCCACCGCAGCAAGACGTTCGGCCAGCTTGCCGGATCGCCGCCCGGCATTCTCGCCGGCCTCACGCACGCCCAGGGCGCCAAGCTGATGCAGGCGCTCGACGTGACGACGATCGAGGAACTGGCCCAGTCGCGCTACGTGCTGTGGGCGCAATCGATCACCCACCTGTCGAAGTACGAGCGCGTCGACGGGTTCAATCCGAGCCTGGCCGCGATCCTCGACGGGCAGTGGGAGAAGTCGAGCCTGAGGGAACTCGTGCGGGCAAGACCCTCGATCTTCACCGGGCTCTCGGCCAAGGACGCAACGATGCTGGAGGAGGCCGCGGGGATCCGGACCGTGGAGGACCTCGCCACCAACAGGGTGGTCCTGATGGCGCAGGTCATCACCCATCTCGCGCGCTACGAGCGCGGCGACGGATCCGAGAAGAAAGCGGCCTGAGCCGCGGCCGGGGAGGGCGGCGGGAGCCGTCTTCCCCGTGTCCCTTCGCCGCTCAGCCGAAGCCGATGGCGATGCGCATGCCGGCCAGGAACGCCGCGACCGCCGTCGCGAGCGCGGCGCGCGCGTTCAGCATCTGCGCCCGGTTGAGCGCCGTCACGATGCGATTGATGTCGGCAGCATCCAGCTCCTCCGTGCGGCTGATGCGCCGGATGCGCTGCGTGCTGGCCTTCCACCACAGCCATGAAGACGCCAGCGCCGCGGCGACGATGCCGAAGTCTATGGCGAGGACGACGAACCGCATCATGGATCAGACCGAAGGAACGGCGCTTCCGGTCGCGCGAAGCCGCCCCGTTGTCAAGCTCCAGCCACGCCGGCAAGTCCTGCCCCACGCCGTGGCGGCTTGAAAAGAGGGAGCTTCGTACACACCTGAACATCACCCGGGTCCGGGCCCCTCTGGCAGCCGAAACAAGGTTGCGATGTCGGACTCTTCCACCTGACGAGCGGCATGGCCGCTCCGATCTTGGGAGTTCGCGATGACTGCCTCCACCTACAGCCACACGCATGTCCACGTCGCTTCGCGGGAGCGCGACCTTGCCGAAAGCAAGCGCCGGCTCGACACGCTGGCGACGTTTCTCGACAGCGCCGTCCGGGTACCCGGCACGAACGTGACGGTGGGCGCCGACGCGCTCATGAACGTCATCCCGGGCATCGGCACGGCCTGCGCCAAGGCGCTGTCGGGCTACATCATCTGGGAAGCGCGCCGGCTGGGAGTCCCCCCGGGGACGCTCGTGCGCATGGCCGGCAATGTCGGCGTCGACTTCGTGATCAGCGTGATCCCGGTGGTCGGCTGGTTCGGAGACGTGTTCTTCCGCGCCAATCGCCGCAACATGGACCTGCTGCGCGCCCATATCGAGCGCACGTCGGCGACGGGCGACACGCGCTTTCCGCGCACCATCGACCTCGACGCCATGCCGGGGAGCTGCCGATGAGGGCGCTCGCCAAGGGCATCGCGGTTCTCGCCGCGATCGCGTGGTCGCTCGTCGCGTGGGGCAGCTACGCCCTGATCGGCTGGGTCGGCGGATTTGCCGCGCAGAACGCCGACGCCTTCACGGGGCACCCCGAGACGGTGGTGTTCATCTCGTGGGCGGCGTCCGTCCTGACCAGCATCGGCCTCGCCGGCGTCGTCGTGGCGTGGCTCGTCGGCCTCGCCATCATCCTCCTGGCCCCGGCCGTCGTCGGCCGGCTGGCGCGAAGGATGCGTTAGCGTCATCGGAGCGACGGACTTGAAACGTCGCTCCGACACGTCCAATTAAGTCAAGAGCCTGAGTCCGGGCCCGTCTGGCGGTCGCTCCCCGCGATTGCGATGTCGGACTCCAACCGCCCTCGCAGGAGGCCGACTTCATGAACAAGCCCCCGTTCGATCCCCGCCGCATGGGCGTGATGGTGCTCGTGGTGGCCGTGGTATCGATCATTCTGGCGCAGTTCCTGCCCCAATCGGGTACCCGCGCGGAGCCGATGCCGTATTCCGCGTTCCTGGCGGCCGTCGAAAGCGGCCAGGTGCGCTCGGTGCGCATCCAGGACCAGGTCATCGAGGGGATCCGCACCGACGGCGGGTCGATCGCGACCTTCGCGCCGGAAAACGCCGACACCTTCGCCGTGCTGCGCCGCAACAACGTCGAGGTGACGGCCGTGCCGCCGCCGCGGCCGAGCCTGCTGGGCAGCCTGATGTGGGCGCTGCTGCCCGTCGTGATCCTCGTCGGCATTTCGCTGTGGATGACGCGCAACGCCATGAACAACATGGGTGGCGGCAATGGCGGGCCTTTCTCCTTCGGCCGCTCGCGCGCCCGTCTCGTCGCGCCGGAGAACGCCCGCGTCACCTTCGCGGACGTCGCCGGCATCGAGGAGGCCAAGGAGGATCTGCAGGAGATCGTGGAATTCCTGCGCGACCCGCAGAAGTTCCAGCGCCTCGGCGGCAAGATCCCGCGCGGCGTGCTGCTCATCGGCCCGCCGGGCACCGGCAAGACGCTGACGGCCAAGGCCGTCGCCGGCGAGGCGGGCGTTCCCTTCTTCACGATCTCGGGATCGGATTTCGTGGAAATGTTCGTTGGCGTCGGCGCCAGCCGCGTCCGTGACATGTTCGAGCAGGCCAAGCAGAACTCGCCGTGCATCATCTTCATCGACGAGATCGACGCCGTCGGTCGCCATCGCGGCGCGGGGCTCGGCGGCGGCAATGATGAGCGCGAGCAGACCCTG
>JAIYAB010000349.1 GCA_027489275.1 Hyphomicrobiales bacterium | reverse complement strand
AGCTCGCCGATCACGGTTTCCCCGGCCGCCTTCTCGATCATCAGGCTCCCCGGCTTCGCCTCACGCGGGAAGAATGAGGACGGGAAGTGACCCGTGTGGAACAGCGGGAGGTCGATCGCCTCCTGCAGGTTCAGGCCGTGGTGGACCCGGCGCAGGAACAGCGAGAGCTGCCACTGGTCCTGCTGGTCGCCGCCCGGCGTCCCGAAGACGAGACGCGGCACCCCGTCCTGCAGCGCGAGCGAGGGCGTCAGCGTCGTCCGCGGACGACGGCCGGGCGCGAGGCTCGCCGGCAGGCCTTCCTCGAGCCAGAACATCTGCGCCCGCGAGTTGAGCGGGAATCCGATCTCAGGCACCACGGGCGAGGACTGGAGCCAGCCGCCCGACGGTGTGGACGAGATCATGTTGCCCCAGCGGTCGATGACATCGACATGGACCGTGTCGCCGCGCCTCGCCGTGCGCAGATGCGCCATGGTGGGCTCGCCCACCCCGGCTCCGCCCTTCGTCGGGCCGATCGAGGCGAGAAGCTTCAGCGTACAGTCCACCTGCGTCTCGAAGCCGGGCAGCACGCTCGGGCGCAACTCGCGCGACGCGGTGTCCGCGACAAGCGCGCGCCGGACGGCGGCGTGCTCGCGCGACAGCAGCCTGTCCATCGGCACGTCGACGAAATCCGGATCGCCGTAGTAGGCCTCGCGGTCGGCGAAGGCGAGCTTCATCGCCTCGACCACGAGATGCACGAAATCGGCCGACACCGGCTCGACCTTGCCGAGGTCGAAGCCTTCCAGGATGGAGATCGTCTGCAGGAAGGCGGGACCCTGGCCCCAGGCGCGCTGCTTGCAGACGGTCCAGCCGTGGTAGTCGACGGTCTGCGGCGGCTCGAAGCTCGCCTGCCACTCCGCCATGTCCTGGCCGGTGAGAACGCCGCCATTCTTGTGGCCGCTGGCGTCCATGACCTCCTGCGTGCGGCAGAAGCGGTCGATGGCCTCGGCGACGAAGCCCTTCATGAAGGCGGCGCGGGCCGCCTCGATCTGCTTCTCCCGGTCGCCGCCGGCCGCCTCAGCCTCGCGGCAGATGCGCTCGTAGGTGTCGGCCAGCACCTCGTTCCTGAACAGGGAGTCGGGCTTCGGCGCCTCGCCGCCAGGCATCCAGGTGGCGGCCGAGGTCGGCCATTCCTTACGGAAGAAGTCGGCCTGCCCGGCGATTGTCTCGCACACGCGCGGCAGGATCGGGTGGCCGTGGCGGGCGTAATGGATCGCCGGCTCGAGAACATCTCGCGGCTTCATGGTGCCGTGGTCGCGCAGCAGCAGCATCCAGCCGTCGAAGGCGCCCGGCACCACAGTGGCGAGCAGGCCGGAACCGGGAATGAGGTCGATGCCGCGGGCCTTGTAGGCCTCGATGGTCGCGCCCTTCGGGGCGACACCCTGGGCGCAGAGAACCTCGACCTTCTTCGTCTTCGACGAATAGAAGACGGCCGGCATGTCGCCGCCGGGTCCGACGAGGTGGGGCTCGACGATCTGCAGGACGAAAGCCGTCGCCGCGCAGGCGTCGAAAGTGTTGCCGCCCTTCTCCAGGATGGCCATGCCGACGGCGGACGCGATCCAGTGCGTCGAGGTGACGACGCCGAAGGTGCCCTTGATCTCGGGACGGGTTGTGAACACGGGCGGAACCTCCGGATGTTTCTTGTCGGGTGGGCGCGTCAGCTTTCGCGCGGATCGAGGGCGTCGCGCAACCCGTCGCCGAGCAGGTTGAAGCCCAGGACGGTGAGGAAGATGGCGACGCCGGGGAACACCGACATCCACCACTGCCCCTGCTGCACGAAGTTCTTGCCGGTGTTCAGCATCGCGCCCCAGCTCGGGGAGGGCGGCTGCTGGCCGAGCCCGAGGAAGGACAGGCTCGCCTCGGCGATGATGGCCTGCGCCACGATCAGCGTGGCCTGCACGAGGATCGGCGCGAAGATGTTGGGCAGGATGTAGCGGATGATGATCCAGCGGTGCGGCAGGCCAACGGCGCGCGCGCCCTCGACGTAATCCTCCGTCTTCACCGTCAGCGTCTGCCCGCGGGTGAGGCGGATGAAGAGCGGGGCGGCGGCGATGCCGATGGCGATCATCGCGTTGACGAGGCTCGGCCCCAGCACGCTGCCGAGCGCGATTGCGAGGATCAGGAAGGGGCAGGCCAGCATCGCCTCGGTGCAGCGGGAGATGATGCTGTCCGTCCAGCCGCCGAAATAGCCGGCGATGACGCCGAGAGGCCCGCCGATGACGATGGCGATCGACACGGACACGACGCCCGCCATCAGCGAGGCCTGCGCCCCGTAGACGACGCGCGCGAGCACGTCGCGGCCGAGTTCGTCCGTGCCGAACCAGTTCACGAGCGACGGCGCCTTGCGCACGGCGGTCCAGGACGTCTTCACGGGATCCCACGGCAGGATCCAGGGACCCAGCGTGGCGATCAGCGCGAAGAGCAGGACGACGAACCCGCCGACCAGCGCGGAACGGTTGCGCAGGAGCTTGCCCCAGACGCGGCTGCGCGGAGCGGTGGAGGCGGTAGCGGCCGCCGTGTCGAGCGCGAGCGACATCAGCGCGTCCTCAGGCGGGGATTGAGCACCACGTAGAGCACGTCGGCGAGCAGGTTGAGGCCGATGTAGCCGATGGCCGTGCACAGCACGACGCCCTGCACGACCGCGTAGTCGCGGTTGAACACGGCGTCGACGATGAGCTTGCCGAAGCCCGGGATGGTGAAGATCTGCTCGGTGAGCACGGCCCCGGCGAGCAGTTCGCCGAACAGCAGCGTCGCCACGGTGACGACCGGAACCAGCGCGTTGCGGAGCGCATGGCGCATGATGACCACGCGCTCGAGCAGGCCCTTGGCGCGCGCGGTGCGGACGTAGTCCTGCTTCAGCACGCCGAGCATGGCGCTGCGGGTGTGACGCATGATGCTGGCGGCCAGCGCGTTGCCGAGGACGAAGGCCGGCATGACCAGCGTGCGCAGGTTCTGCGACAGGCTTTCGGCGGGCGAGACGTACCCCGAGGCGGGCAGCCAGTTGAGCTGCACGGAAACGAGGAAGATCAGCATGATGCCGAGGAAGAAGTTGGGTATCGACAGGCCCCAGAGGGCGAGGCCGGTGGCGGCATAGTCCCACCAGGTGCCCTTCTTGACGGCGGCCATGATGCCGGCCGGGATGCCGATGGCGAGCGCGAAGGTCATGGCCATCGCGGCGAGTTGCAGCGTGACCGGCAGCTTCTCGCCGATGAGATCCAGCACCGGAAGATTGGTGCGCAGCGAGATGCCGAGATTACCCTGCAGCGCCTGGAACGCCCAGGCGAAGTATTGCAGCGGCAGCGGATCGTTCAGGCGGTACTTCTCGCGCAGCGCCTCGATGACGACGGGGTCGCGCTCCTCCCCCGCCAGCACGAGGATGGGATCGCCCGGCAGCAGCTTCTGCAGCACGAACACGAAGATCGAGACGAGCACGATCGTCGGGATCGCGATGAGGATGCGCCGGGCGATGAAGTTCAGCATGCGGTCGGTCCTGTCCGGCGAAACGGGTCGTCGCGTCGTCTCCGGCAGCGCGGACGGCGCCCGCCGGAGACGATGAAGGCGACCCGTAGCGCGCGCGTCAGCCCTTCACGTTGTCCAGGCGGATCATGCCGTCGGGATGGGCGACGAAGCCGTCGATCTTCTTCTTCATCCCCCAGATCCAGCTCTCGTGATAGAGGTAGATCGTCGGCAGGTCCTTGGAGAGGATCTGCTGCACGGCCGTGTAGTTGGCCTTTCGCCTGGCGGGATCGGCCAGCGTGCGGGCCTCGTCCAGCAACTTGTCGACCTCGGGGTTGCAGTACTTCCAGTCGTTCAGCCCGCCCTTGCAGGTGACGAATGCGTGGATGTTGCCGTCCGGATCGGGGCGGCCCGACCAGCCGTACTGGTTGGCCTGGAAGTCGCCCTTGGTACCCTCGTTCAGCATCGTGGCGAACTCGGTCGCCTTCAGCTTGATCGCGAAGCCGGCCTCCTGCGCCATCGACTGGATGACCTGCATCGTCGCCTGGGAGCGCGGGTTGTTGGCCATCGTCACCTCGACGGCAACGGGCGTAGTGACCCCGGCCTCCTTGAGCAGCGCCTTGGCCTTGTTGACGTCGCGCGCGGGGATCGGGATCTCCTTCGCGTTGTAGGGATTGGCCGGCGGGAAGGGCTGGTTGCCAGGCGCGAACTGGCCCTCGAACACCACCTGGTTGATGGCGTCACGGTCGATGGAGAGTTCCAGCGCCTGGCGCACGCGCTTGTCCTGGCCGAGCGGGTTCTTGGCGCGCTCGCCGTTGGCGAGGTTGATGTTCATGCCCTGGTAGCCGAGGCCGACGGCCGAGGCGGTCTTCAGGTTGGCGTCGGCCTTGGCCGTCTTCACGTCGGTGGCCTCGAGACGCTCGATGATGTCGATGTCGCCCGAGCGCAGGTTGGCGAGACGCACGGTCGAGTCCGGGATCGGCAGGTAGGTGACTCGCTCGAAGGCGTAGGCGGCCTTGTTCCAGTGATCGGGGAAGCGCTGCAGCACGATGCGGTCGTTCTGAACGCGCTCGACGAACTGGTACGGGCCCGAGCAGACGGGCTTGTTGCCCGCGGCGGCGCCGGCGGCGGCGGCGGCTTTCGGCGACAGCATCATGCCCGAGCGGTCGGAAAGCTGGGCCAGCACCGTCACGTCGGGCTGGGAGAGCACGAGCTTCACCGTCAGCGGATCGACGACCTCGATGCTGGCGACGGAGGTGATCTCGCTCTTGCGGCGGGACTCCGGCAGCGTCTTGGCACGCTCGATGTTGTACTTCACCGCCTCGGCGTTGAAGGGCTCGCCGTCATGGAACTTGACGCCGTCGCGCAGCTTGAAGGTCAGCGACTTGCCGTCCGCCCCCCACTCCCACGACGTGGCGAGGCGCGGCACAAACTTCAGGTCCGGCGTGACGTCGACGAGCTTGTCGCACAGCGCCGTGAAGACGATGCGGCCGACGAAGGTCCGGGCCTGGTGCGGATCCAGGACATCCGGATCCTCGGCGAGCCCGACGCGCAGGTTCTGTGCCGAGGCTGCGCCGGCGAAGGCGGCACATGCGCCGGCGACGAAGGTCGCCGCCAGCAGGCCGCGCCGCAGCGCCGCGGTTGCGGTGTGTTTCTTGGTCATGGTCGATACTCCCTCTCCTCGAACGATAACTGGCGACCCGCGGTCCCGCTTGCACACATCATGCCGTCGGCGCGTCCGCGCCGTTCCCGCGCTGTCGATCCTGGAAACGCCGGTAGAGCGCCATGCGACGCGCCTTGGCCGGCGGCTCAGGACTGGCGATGAGCCGCGCGGACTCGTCCGCCGGCAACGTCTCGTAGAAATGGCAGGCGACCGACCGGCCGCCGGCGTCCCGCAGGACGGGTTCCTCCTCGCGGCAGCGATCCTGCGCGAAAGGGCAGCGCGTGGAAAAGCGACAGCCGGGCGGCGGGTTCGCCGGGCTCGGGATGTCGCCCTCCAGCAGCCGCCGGTCGCCGCGCAGCCCCGGCACGGGCAGCGGGATCGCCGCCAGAAGGGCGCGCGTGTAGGGATGCAGCGGCTCCTCGTAGAGCGCGCGCGTGGGCGCGACCTCCACAATCTTGCCGAGATACATCACGATCACGCGGTCGCTCATGTGCCGGATGACCGCGAGGTCGTGGGCAATCACGATGAGGGTCAGCGCGAACTTGTCCTTCAGATCCTCGAGCAGGTTGATCACCTGCGCCTGGATCGACACGTCGAGCGCCGAGACGGGCTCGTCGCCGATGACGAGGCGCGGGTTGGAAGCGAGCGCGCGGGCGATGCCGATGCGCT
>JAIYAB010000372.1 GCA_027489275.1 Hyphomicrobiales bacterium | reverse complement strand
CAGAACGACGCCGGCCAGGCCCGTCGGATGGCGGATCAGCTCACGCATATCGCACGCGCGGGTCGAGCGATGCGATCACGAGGTCCGACACGAGGTTGGACAGGGCGTAGACGGCCGCCAGGACCAGCGTCGCCGCCTGGATGACGGGCAGGTCGCGGTTCTGCAGGGCGTAGATGATGAGCCGGCCGAGGCCCGGCCACGCGAACACCTCCTCGACCACGATGATGCCGCCCAGCAGGTAGCCCACGTCGAGCGAGATCACCGCGACAGCGGGCGCCATCGCGTTGCGCAGCGCATGGCGGCGCACGACGGTGAACTCGGACAGGCCCTTCAGCCGCGCCGCGCGGACGTAATCGCTCGCCAGCACGTCCGACATCTCGCTTCGGACCTGCCGGGCGATGTGCGCGGTGAGGATCAGGCTCAGCGTCAGAGCCGGAAGCACCATGTGGTAGAGGAAACCGCCCGGGCTCTCGCCGAAGGGCGTGAACCCGCCGGCCGGAAACCAGCCCCGCTCGGGCGCGGCCATGAAGACGAGCAGCAGCGTCGCCGTCACGAATTCGGGGACCGCTGTTCCCAGGTAGGCGAACACGCTGATCAGGAGGTCGGTAACGGTGCCGCGCCGCAGCGCCGCGACGATGCCCATCGGAATGGCGATCAGCGTCACCGTGACCAGCGCCGCGACCGCGAGCGCCGCCGAGCGCCAGA
Organism: Hyphomicrobiales bacterium; assembly: GCA_027489275.1. GTDB lineage: Bacteria > Pseudomonadota > Alphaproteobacteria > Rhizobiales > Beijerinckiaceae > Alsobacter. The sequence goes on along the minus strand of JAIYAB010000372.1, from coordinate 5,849 downwards.
ACGCCTCGGCTATGAGCCCGCCGACAGGCACCGACAGGCGCATCGACATGCCCCAGTCACCCGACAGGATGCTGCCGATCCAGCTCAGGTACTGGACGTGCCACGGCCGGTTGAGTCCGAGCTGCTCCTCGAGCGCCTTGAGCTGGTCGGCCGTGGCGTATTCGCCCAGGATCATGACCGCCGCGTTGCCGGGCAGGATGAGCGTGATGGCGAAGACCGTCAGCGAGACGATCAGCAGCACGATCATCACCGCAAGCAGGCGGCGAGCCAGATATCCTGCGTTCATGACGGGTCAGGCGCGCTCGACCCAGACATTCTCCACGTAGAAGGTGCGCGACAGCGGATGCGCCGACCAACCCTTCACCGGCGCCCGGCTGGCGGTCAGCACGTCCTGGAAGAACGGGATGATCGATGGCCGGTCGCGGACCATCATCTGCTGGGCCTCCGCGTAGAGGCGGCGGCGCTCCGCATCGTCGGGCGAGCTGCGCCCCTTCGCAACGAGCGCGTCGAACTCCTTGTTGTTCCAGGCGGTGTCGGCGAAGGCGGCGTCGGACGTGAAGAGAAGCGTGAAGGCCGCGTCCTCGGTCGCCTGCATGCCCCAGTAGCCGATGTAGAAGTTCCCCTTGCGCCAAACGTTGGCGAGATACGTGTCGTGCGGGATCGTCTGCACGTCGATGTCGAAGCCGGCCGGCAGTGCCATCGACTTCACGGCAACACCGACCTGCGAGCGGATCGCGGGGCGGTTGGAGCACACGAGCGGGATCTTGATGCCGTTCGGGTAGCCCGCGTCGGCGAGCAGCTTCTTCGCCTTTGCGGTGTCGTAGGTCACTCCGGGCGTGTCGGCGAGGAAGCGGAAGCCGGGCGAGATCACGTTGTCCTTGGCCGGCCGGCCGAGGCCCTCGAGCACGAGGTCCACCAGCATCTGCCGGTCGACGGCGTGGGCCATCGCCGTGCGGACGCGGACGTCGTCGAACGGCTTGGAGTCCATCCGCATGACGATGTTCACGAAGCGGCCGCTCGGAACCCGGATCGCATTGCTGTTGGGCGCGGAGGCGATGCGCTTGAAGTCGGCCTGCTGGACTTCCAGCATCACGTCCATCGCGCCCGACAGGTAATTCGCCGATTCCGCCGCAAGGTCGGGGAACAGATGCATCTCGACGCCGTCGAGGTGCGGCTTGCCCGGCCGGTAGTAGCCCGGATGCTTGACGAGCTTGAGCAGGCGCGAGCTGTCGAAGCTCTCGATCTTGAACGGCCCGGTGCCGTTGGCCTTGGTGTCGAGGTTGATCAGCGGCTCCTTCAGGGCCGCGGCCGAGACGATGCGGGCGTTGGCGTGGGCCACCGAGACCGGAAGGTCCGCGTAGCCGACCTTCAGGTCGAACTTCACCGTCATGGGGTCGACGGCGGTGATGTCGGCGATCATGTCCAGCACGCTGCGCGCCGGAGACTTGGTCGCCGGATCGAGGATCGCCTTGAAGGTCGCCACCACGTCGGCGGAGGTGAACGGCGAGCCGTCATGGAACGTCACGTTGGGGCGCAGCTTGAAGACGAAGGTCTTGGCGTCCGGGGAGGCCGTCCACTCGGTGGCGAGTTCGGGCTGCGGCTTCATCGCCGGGTCCATGCGGGTCAGGCCCGAATAGATCATGTCGACGGCGAGATACTCGGCCGGGCCCGACAGCTGCAGCACGTTGAGCTGGGCGATGCGGGTGGTGTGGCTGACCTTCAACACGCCGCCGTTCTTCGGCGTGGCCTGCGCCTGCACGAGGCCCGGGAAGGCGGTGGCTCCCGCGAGGCCGGCGAGGACATGGCGTCGGTTCATGCTCAGTTTCGTCATCGTCCGTTCCCCCTCAGATGATCACCGTCAAGGCGTCCGGAAGGCCCGTCAGGACCTCCGGCGCTGAATCCGTCACAAGCAAGGTATGGCCCACGCCCATCGCGTAGCCCGTGTCGCTGTCGCCGATCATGACGTGATAGAAGAGCGTCATGCCGGGCTCGCAGACCGTCGGATTGCCGGAATAGATCATCGGCGGAACGTCCATGCTGGTCGGCGCGAAGGTGCAGCCCACCGAGTAGCCGGTCGCCCCGTAACGATGCGCCCGGAAACCGGCGCGGTCGAGTCCGTCGGCGTGGACGTCGAAGATTTCGCCCAGCGTCGTCCCGGGGCGCGCAATCTCGGTCATCCGGCGCAGCGTGTCGCGCGCCGCGTCGTACATGTGGCGCTGCTGGTCGCTCGCCTTGCCGAGGAGGATCGTCCACTCGGTCTTCACGTTGTAGCGGCGATAGGCCACCGGGTACTCGACCAGCACCTGGTCGACCGGCTCGAGCACCCGCGGCAGCGAGACGCCCCGGCCGTAGACCGCCCGCGGGCCCGAATTGAACAGCGGCGCGTTGGGGGGCATGTCGCCGCCGCCCTCCAGCACGACCTTGAGATAGGCCGCGTTGAGCGAGGCGTCCATCACGCCGGGCTTCGCCGTCGCGATGACGACCTCCAGCGAACGGTCCAGCAGCTCCGCCGCCTTGCGCACATACGCGATCTCGGCCGGCGACTTCACGAGCCGCATCCGGCGGATCATGTGGTCGTCGTTCTCCAGCGTGCAGAACCCGTCGAGCGTCTTCTGCAGGCGCCACAGGTTCCAGCCGGTCAGGCCGTGCGTGTTGAGCTCGACCGCGATGCGTCCCCCGGCCAGCCCGAGCTCCTCGAGGATGCCCTTCAGGTCGCGGGCAGGATTGGCGTTCTCGGCGTCCCACCAGATCCGGATGTCCTCGATCGTGCTGGTCTGGCGCGCCTGGATCAGGTCCGGACGGCGCGTCAGAAGCACGATCGGCCTGTCATCGGCCGTCACCACCGCGCACTGGAAGAAGACGAACCCGCCGGTGTCGTAGCCGGTCAACCAGAAATGGCTTTCCTGCGCGAACACCAGCATGGCGTCGAGGCCGCGCTCCTTCAGCGTGCGCCGGAGCCGCTGCTGTCGCGCGAGGTGCTCCTCGCGGGAGAAGGGCAGCATCGAACCGGGGGCGGGCAGCGGGGCCATGGTGCTCGGATCCCATCGCCTCGGGCGGCGATGCTTGCCAAAACGCTATGCGCTGGTATACCAGCTGTCAACCATAGGAATGCCCAAAGAACCGTCAGCGTCCAGGGCGTCGGAGACCGAAGCTTTTGCACTCAGCCTCACGGGCGTGCATATGACGCCGACGAGCGGCCGGAACGCGACACGATGCTGATGATCCCGGAGAAAAGGCTGGCGGTTCAGGCCTACGAGCAGGTCCTGGACATGATCATGGGCGGCCAGCTCAAGCCCGGTACGCTGATCCAGGAGCGTCGCCTGGCCGAGCACCTCAACATGTCGCGCACTCCGCTGCGCGACGCGCTGCTGATGCTGGAGGGGGAGGGGCTCCTCGACCGCCAGGGTGCCAAGGGCCTGCAGGTTCGCTACCTCAACCTCGAGGACTTCATCGAGAACCTGAACATCCGCCGCCTGCTGGAGCCCGACGCCGCCCGCACCGCCGCCGGCCGCGTCCCGCAGGACGTGCTGGACGGTCTCGAGGCCCGTCTCGAGGACCTCCTTGCCGACGCCCGTCTCGACGCCCGCCAGCCCGACCGATCCCTCGTGCGCTCCATCGACGAGGACCTGCACAACGCCATCTCGACGGCGGCGCAGAATCGGAAGATGGCGACGATCATCCTGATCCTGCGGCGGCAGACGCAGATGTTCGATTTGCGCAGCGTTCCGGAGCGGCTCGAAGCCACCTGCGTCGAGCATCTCGCAATCGTGCGTGCCCTGTCGGCCAACGACGGCGAACGGGCGGCCGAGGCGATGCGGGTCCATCTGGACGGCGTGCGCGGGAGCATCATCGCCCGCCTGTCAGGGACCTGACCGCCGTGCCGACGGGACGACTGGCCGGAGCCGTGCCCCTTCGCCCGCCCGCCGCCGCGCTGGGCGCGCCCGATGTTGCGCTGGCCGAGCGGCTGTTCGCCGGGCTGCGCGCCGGCACGGGCGACCGCGGCGGCATCACCCGCGCGTCCTATGGCCCCGGCGAAGCGTTCGCCCACGCCCTGGTCCGCCAGGAAGCCCTCTCCCTGGGCCTCGAAGTCCACACTGATGCCGCGTCCAATCTCTACATGACGCTCCGGGGGCGGACGGCCGAGCCCGGCCTGATGATCGGCTCGCACCTCGATTCCGTGCCCTGCGGCGGCAATTTCGACGGTGCGGCCGGCGTTCTCATGGGGTTGAGCGTCGTTTCGGGCTATCTGCGCGCCGGAGTCGTCCCCCCGCGCGACATCACCGTGATGGCGATCCGGGCCGAGGAGAGTGCCTGGTTCAACGCCTCCTATATCGGCAGCCGGGCCGCCTTCGGCCTCCTCGATCCCTCCGAGCTCGACGCCGTGGTCCGATCGGACGACGGCCGCTCGCTGGGCGAGCACGTCCGCGCCGTGGGCGGCGACCCTGCCGCCCTGCGCGCCCGCTCGGCCTCGCTCGATCCCGCCCGCATCGGGCTCTTCATCGAACCCCACATCGAACAGGGGCCCTTTCTGATCGCCCGCGACGCGCCTGTGGGCATCGTGACGGGGATCCGCGGCAGCTTCCGCCATCGCCGCGCCGCGTGCATCGGCGCCTACGCGCACTCCGGCGCAACGCCGCGCACGCTCCGCCAGGACGCTGTCTCCGCCATCGCGGCGCTCGTCGTCGGCCTCAACGAACTGTGGCGCCGGCTCGAGGACGCCGGCGAGGACCTCACAGTTACTGTCGGCCAGATCGCGACCGATCCCGCCGAACACGCCTTCAGCAAGGTGGCCGGCCGGGTCGATTTCTCGCTCGACGTGCGCAGCCAGTCGGACGACACCCTGCGCGACGTTCGCACGAGCCTTTACCGGCTGGCTGCTGATATCGCAGCGGAATACCGCGTCGGTTTCGACTTCGGCCCCCTGACCGACAGCAGGCCCGCCGTCATGGACGCCGGCGTCGTCGCCGGCCTCGCCGGCACGGCGCAAGCCCTCGGCATCGCGGCGCCGCTGATGGCCTGCGGGGCCGGGCACGATGCGGCGGTGTTCGCGAACCTCGGCATACCGACCGGTATGCTTTTCATCCGCAACCAGAACGGCAGCCACAACCCTGACGAGGCGATGGACATTGCCGACTTCGCCGCGGCGGCTGCCATCCTCTCCCGTTTCTGCCTTTCCTGCGAAGGATCCCGCCCATGACCGACTGCGTCGTCGTGCAGCCGATCGCCGAGGTCGGACTCGACCTGCTGCGCGCCGCCGGTCTGAGCCTCCATGTCGCCTCGGATCGCAGCGTCGGCGCGCTTGCGCCGCATCTGGCGACCGCCCGCGCCGTCGTGACGCGCGATGCCGGCTTCTCGGCGGAAGCCATCGCGCTGTCGCCGAACCTGAAGGTGATCGGCGTGCACGGCACCGGCACCAACGCCGTGGCCAAGGACGTGGCGCGCGACAGGGGCATTGCCGTCGTCAACACGCCGGGCGCGAACGCGCAGTCGGTCGCGGAGCTGACGCTTGCCCTGATGCTCGCCTGCACCAAGCGGCTGGTGGAGGCAGACTCCGCGGTCCGGGCAGGTGATTTCGCCTTCCGCTACCGCCAGCGCTCGCACGAGTTGCAGGGACGAACACTGGGTCTCGTCGGTTTCGGCCACGTCTCGCGGCGCGTGGCGCGGTTGGCGCTCGCCTTCGACATGAGCGTGCTCGGCTGGTCGCGCTCGGCGGGGCCGGACGACATGGCGGCGCACGGTATCCGCCACGTTTCCGATCTCGATGCCCTGTGTTCGGCGAGCGACATCGTCTCCTTGCACGGCATTCCCGGCCCGACGCCGCTGTTCGACGCAGCACGGCTGGCGCGGCT
>JAIYAB010000326.1 GCA_027489275.1 Hyphomicrobiales bacterium | reverse complement strand
GCGGCGACAGGATCAGCGTCGTAAGCATGGCGATGGCCATGCCGGCCATGCCGTAAAAGTTGCCCTGGCGGCTCGTCGAGGGCGACGAAAGCCCGCGCAGCGCCATGATGAACAGGACGCCCGAGACGAGGTAGAGAAGGGCTGCGACGTTCGCGCTCATCGGGGATCAGCCCTGCTTCTTGTACATCGCCAGCATGCGCTGGGTGACGAGGAACCCGCCGAAGATGTTCACGCTGGCGAGGATCAGCGCCACGAAGCCGAGCAGGCGGGCCCAGATGGGGCCGTCGTCACCGATCGGGCCGGCATCCACGCCCACCGAGAGCAGCGCGCCGACGACGATCACCGAGGAGATCGCGTTGGTCACCGACATCAGCGGCGTGTGCAGCGCCGGCGTCACCGACCACACGACGTAGTAGCCCACGAACACCGCCAGCACGAAGATCGCGAGGCGGAAGATGAAAGGGTCGATCGCCCCGCCCGTGGCGGCATGCGCCGCCGCGCCGAGCGCGGTGGCGACCTGGTCGGCGGAGGACTGCGCCGCGGTCGCGGCCTCCTGCGCGAGGCGAGCGGCGGCCTGCGCCTTCTCGAGAAGCTGCTGGGGTGTCTCGTTGGCCATTCAAGCCTCCCGTCAGGCCGCCGGCTCGGCGACTTTGGGCTGGAAATTCGGGTGAACGACGGCGCCGTCGCGGGTCAGGTTGGTCGCCTTGACGAGCTCGTCGTCCCACTTGACGGCGAGCGCCTTGGTCGACTTGTCGATCATCGTCTCGAGGAAGGCGAAGAGGTTCTTCGCGTAGAGCGCGGAGGATGTCGCCGCGAGCCGGCCGGGCACGTTGAGATGGCCGACGATCTTCACGCCGTTGGGCGTGGTCACCACCTCGCCGGGCTTGGCCAGCGCGACGTTGCCGCCCCGCTCGACCGAGAGGTCGACGATCACGGAGCCGGGCTTCATCGACAGCACCATCTCCTCGGAGATGAGCTTGGGGGCCGGGCGGCCGGGGATCAGTGCGGTGGTGACGACGATGTCCTGCTTGGCAATGTGCGCGGCGACCAGCGCCGCCTGCTTCGCCTGGTACTCTTTGGACATCTCCTTGGCGTAGCCGCCGGAGGTCTCCGCCTGCTTGAACTCTTCGTCCTCCACCGCGATGAACTTCGCCCCGAGCGACTCGACCTGCTCCTTGGCGGCCGGGCGGACGTCCGTCGCCGTCACCACGCCGCCGAGGCGGCGCGCCGTGGCGATGGCCTGGAGGCCAGCGACGCCCGCGCCCATGATGAACATCCGGGCTGCGGGCACCGTGCCGGCGGCGGTCATCATCATCGGCAGGCCGCGGCCGAACTCGGCAGCGGCGTCGATCACGGCGCGATAGCCGGCGAGGTTGGCCTGCGACGACAGCACGTCCATCACCTGCGCGCGGGTGATGCGCGGCATCAGCTCCATGGCGAAGGCAGACACGCCGGCCGCGGCAAGCGCCTTCAGCGCCTCCTCGTTGCCGTAGGGGTCCATGATGCCGATCACGAGCGCGCCCGACTTCAGCAGCCCGGTCTCCTTGGCGCCCGGGCGACGCACCTTCAGCACGACGTCGGCGTCGGCGAGCGTCGCCTTCGCGTCCTTGGCGATCGTGGCGCCGGCCGCCTCGTAGTCGGCGTCGGTGATGCCGGATGTGGTGCCGGCCCCGCTCTGGATCACCAGGGTCGCGCCGAGCGCCGTGAGCTTCTTCACGGTCTCCGGCGTCGCGGCGACGCGGGTTTCACGACCCTCGGTCTCGGTGGGCACGGCGATGCGCATGGGAGGCTCCGCTCGAAGTTGCCGCGATGGCCGCGGCCGGGGTCGCCGGCTCGTCGCCGCGACCGCTGCGGGGTGGGTCTGTCAGGAGGCCGATCAGACGAGGAAGATGTACATCAGCACCAGGATGGCGGCGACCGTGATCGTCCCCCACTTGGTGACCGCCATGAACCCCGCGTAAGTGCGCTCGTGCTCGGCATAATCCATGGCCGGGTGGCCGCCGTGGGACGTATCGTGCTGGGCCATTTCTGTCTCCCTTGGACGCAGGTCTTCCCCGGCCGCGCTTTAGCGCATGCGGACATAGGGCGCAACGGAAAGCCTGTCGAGGCCCCCGCCCGCAATCATGCCGTTCCGGCGCGGATGGCCGCCGCAGCCCCGAAGGCGGCCAGCACGAGCGAGAAGAGCGACAGCCCGCACAGGATCAGGACCGGCGTCATGAACGGGATCGTGCCGCCGACGGCCGCGTTGGCGGCCGAGACGCCGAAGATGAGCACCGGAACCATCAGCGGCAGCACCAGGATCGACAGCACCAGCCCGCCGCGGCGCAGGCTGGCCGTCAGCGCGGCGCCGATCGTGCCGATCAGGGTCAGCGCCGGTGTTCCGACGAGGAGCGACACAGCCACGCCGCCCAGCGCCTCGGGAGACAGTGCCAGAAGAAGCCCGAAGACCGGAGCGGCGACGACCAGCGGCAGCCCCGTCAGCAACCAATGGGCGAAAGCCTTCACCACCACGACGAGTTCCAGCGGAGCCTCGCCCATCAGGATCAGGTCCATCGAGCCGTCCTCGACGTCGCCCTGGAAGAGGCGGTCAAGGCCGAGCAACGTGGCCAGCGCCGCGGCGATCCACAGGATCGCCGGGCCTATGCGCGAGAGCAGGTTCAGGTCCGGCCCGATGGCGAAGGGCACGACGGTGACGAGCATGAGGAAGAAGACGAGGCCCATCACGCCCCCGCCGCCGATGCGGAACGCGACGCGCAGCTCGCGGACGAACAGGGCCGACAGCGCCCGTGTCATCGGCTCTCTCCCACCACCAGCCGGTGATTGGTGCGAAAGCCGAGCGGCATGTGGGTGGCGGCGACGACGAGCCCGCCCGCCGACAGATGCTCTTCGACGATCGTGTCGAAGAGCTCCTGCGAGGCGGCGTCCAGCGCCGATGTCGGCTCGTCGAGCAGCCAGAGCGGCCGCCAGCTCGTCAGCAGGCGGGCGATGGCGAGGCGTCGCCGCTGGCCCGCCGAGAGGTAGGCGCAGGGCAGGTCGACCGCGTGGCCGAGGCCCATCCGTTCCAGCGCGTCCTCGATGCCGGCGCGCGGGGCGCCCAGCAGGCCCTGCCAGAAGGCGAGCGTCTCGCGTGGCGTAAGGCCCTGTTTCAGCGCGTCGCGGTGGCCGAGATAGTGCGACTGCTCGGGAACCGTCCGTTCGCCGTCGTCGGGTTCGAGCGCGATCCGCCCTCCCGCCGGCTCCAGCAGGCCGGCCAGCAGGAGCAGAAGGCTCGACTTGCCGGCGCCGTTGCGTCCGGTCAGCACCATGGCCTCGCCGGCGGCGACGCTGAACGTCATGCCGGAGAAGATCGGCCGGCCGGAGCGGGTGCAGGCGAGATCGGCGGCAACGAGGCGCATGTGTCGGGCTGGACCGTTGCGGGACGACTTTCGTCCGTGTAGCGGCTTCGCTTGAAATTTTCTATAAGCGCATCGGCTGCGCCGAGCGCTTCATCCAGCGCGGGGACCTGGGCACTCCCGGGGCGGCGCGCGTGTCCACGCATCCTGGCCGCATTCCATCGCGAACCCCAAGAGGATCCTGCCGTGACTTCACTCGACAGCTTCAAATGCCGCAAGAAGCTTAAGGTCGGCGCCAAGACCTACGTCTATTATTCGCTGAAGGACGCCGAGAAGAATGGTCTCGCCGGCGCCTCGCGACTTCCCTTCTCCTTGAAGGTGCTGCTCGAAAACCTCCTGCGCTTCGAGGACGGCCGCACCGTCACGAAGGAGGACATCAGCGCCGTCGTCGAATGGCTCTCCACCAAGGGCAAGTCCGAGCGTGAGATCGCGTTCCGCCCGGCCCGCGTGCTGATGCAGGATTTCACCGGCGTCCCCGCGGTCGTCGACCTCGCTGCGATGCGCGACGCCATGAAGTCGCTCGGCGGCGATCCCAAAAAGATCAACCCGCTCGTGCCCGTCGACCTCGTGATCGACCACTCCGTCATCGTCGACGAGTTCGGCACGCCCAAGTCCCTGAAGCAGAACGTCGCCCTCGAATACGCCCGCAACGGCGAGCGCTACGACTTCCTGCGCTGGGGCTCGAAGGCGTTCGAGAACTTCCGCGTCGTGCCCCCCGGCACAGGCATCTGCCACCAGGTCAACCTCGAATACCTCTCCCAGACCGTCTGGACGAAGAAG
>JAIYAB010000444.1 GCA_027489275.1 Hyphomicrobiales bacterium | reverse complement strand
GGGCGGCAACAAGGGCGGCGAGAGCTCCGGCGGCAACAAGGGCGGCGAAAGCTCGGGCGGCAGCAAGGGCGGCGAGAGCTCCGGCGGCAGCAAGGGCGGCGCCGGTCCGGGCAACGGCAACGGAAATGTCGGCAACCCCGGCAACGGCGGCGGCAACACCAATGGCTCGGGCACCGGCACGGGCAACAACGGCACCAGCAACGGCCAAAGCTCGGGTTCGACCGGCAGCGGCCAGCAAGGCGGGAGCTCGAAGGGCGGCTCGGGTCAGCAGGGCGGCGGATCGCAGGGCGGGTCCAAGGGTGGCGACGCCGGTGCGGGCGGCGGCTCAGGCGGAGCCGGCAATGTCGGCGGCACGAAGGGCAACTGACCTCGTCGAACTTCGGATCGACACAACGACACCGGCGGCCCCTGGCCGCCGGTGTTCGTCATTCGGCCCGATGTTGCAGCGGCTGGACCAGAGATCCGCTAAAGCGACAGAAAGCTCCACTCACGGCTGAACGGCACGCGGCTCATCAGGACGCCGCCCTTGTCCGTCACCAGCACCGTGTCGCTCGGATTGACGCCGATGCCTCGCGCGGTGTCGTAAAGCCCCGGTTCCACGCTGAACATCATTCCCGCCTCGATCGGCGTCTCGTCGCCCAACGAGAGGCAGGGCATCTGGTGCCCCTCGCCGTTCATTCCCATCCCGTGGCCGGGTCGGTGAAAGATATAGTCGGCCATGCCCTCCTTCACCTGGTGGGCGTGAACGTCGCGCGCGACGTCGAAGCATGCGCGGCCCGGCCGGCACCCCTCGACGATGATCTCTGCCGTCTCGGCGACGACCTGCCACATCTTCTCCTGGTGCGGCGCGACCGGGGCGATCTGGTAATTGCGGTAGCACTCCCCGCCATAGCCGCCGAGATACATGTCGGAGTTGACGTAGAGAGGCTCGCCGCGCCGGACGTGGTTGCAGAAGAACTGGTTGGGGTGCGGATAGGCCGTGGCCGGCCCGCTGCGCACGTAATGCGCCGTCACGTCGATGCCGACGGCGCTGTGCGGCCGCCCGTCGCGCTTCACGTCCTGCAGCAGGAGATTGATGCCGAAGGCGCGCATGGCGAGGCCGATCTCGAAGTCCGTCGCGTCGGTTCCACGCGCCAGCACGTAGTCGCGGGCGAAGCAGTGCAGCCGGTCGAAATAGCGATAGACCCGCTGCGTGAGCGCGATCTCCTCCGGCGTCTTGCGGCAGCGCAGCGCATGGCAGTCCGCCGCGATGGGGACGAACCGCACGCCGGGCAGCAGCGCCGCGATGGCCGCGACCTCCTCCTCGGCGAGACGCGCATCGATGCCGATGGTCCTGTAGCCCTTGCCCTGCAGGTTCGCCAGCATCCAGGCGAAGAGATCGACACGATTCCCGGGCGTCACGCGCCCTTCGTGCGGATAACCGTCAGCGGCATGCGGGTCGCAGAAGTAGGTGGTGCAGCTCGTCGCCCACCAGGCCTGCACCAGCGCGAGGTCGATGCGCGGGATGAACCAGTGCGCCGCGTTCGTTTCGCGCGCCGGCATCAGGACCCAGGAGCGACGCGAGTCTCCCCCGCGAAAACAGCCGGTGAAATAGATCTGGTTGGCCTTCGTGCCGAGCAGGATCGCATCGACGTCCGGCAGACGCGCCTTCAGCGCTTCGCTGCGCGCCTGATACCACCCGAGCGGCAGACGGTCGGTGCCCGACGGCGCCGGCTCCGGCTGCAGCGGCCGATCGACGAGCAGCGCGGCGGAGGGCGAAGTCTCCGCATCGCTGTATTTCTCCGCGAGCGCAACCGCGCCGTCGAAACCGGCGCCGATCGTCCGCAAGGCCTGGGTCAAATCGAATGACATGCTGATAGTGCCTGAAGTGTCGAGATTCATGCGTCCGATGCGCGGGCGTCGCGGCGCACTGCGAAGATAGGCGGTATGTCCCTTTGCCCGCAATTGCCGCGTTCCGCATCGCGCGGGAGCCGAGGACGCAGGGACAGGGGCTTTGCGAGCCTGGCTGGATGGTCCGAGGGGGGCCGGATGGCGTCCAGGTGAATGCTGCGTCGTCGTCCGCCGCGATGTCTGTGCGATCCATGCCTGTCGCACGGGCCTGCCGGACAACGCCGCGTGCGCCTGTCGGACCGTCAATCCGGCCTTGCCATCAGGCCGTGCGGGACGGAAAGTTCCGGCTGACCGGGCAGCGGGGCGAGACGATGGATTCCCAGTGGTTCGTGGCACGGCACGGGGACGTCGTCGGGCCGGTGACGCTGAACGAGGTTAAGGCCATGGTGGCCGCGGAGCCGGACGGAGACCTCCTCGTTTGGGCGGACGGCTTCAGCGGCTGGAGCAAGCCCGGCGAGGTTGCGGCCCTCCGGAGCGTCCACGCGGCGGCTGGGGGTGCGCTTGGACCGCCGGCCCATGCGCCGGCGGAGCGCCATGAAAGCCTTGCCGAGCGTGCCCGCCACGAACTCATCGCCTATGCGGTGATCGCCGCCTACCTCTACGTCTGTTTCGGCGCCCTCTTTCTCTTCAAGGCGGCCGTGCTGTCCAACGCGGGCGTGTCCTATGCGCCCCTCGGGCTCGCCGCCATCAAGGCGCTCGTGCTCGGCAAGTTCCTGCTGCTCCTGCACGGCGCCCGGGTCGGCGAGCGTATCGGGCGCATGAGCCGTCCCATCAGCGCCATCGCCTGGCAGGCACTGCTCTTCGCCACGCTCCTCATCATTCTCACCGTGATCGAGGAACTCATCGTCGGCACGATCCACGGCAAGCCCCCCGTGGCGATCATGTCCGAACTCGCCGACGGAAGCCTGATGGAGGCGGCCGCGACGAGCCTTCTGATGGTGCTCGTGCTGACGCCGTACTTCGCCATGCGCGAGATCAACAGCGAACTCGGTGACGGCGTACTGTTCAGGATGTTGCTGACGCCCAGAAAGGGCCGCTGAGCGACGCCCGGCCGGCCGCAGCGTCGCCGCCGGTCATCCCCGTCGGAGTTGCAGGGTACTCGGGCCGAGCCCATTCCGGCTGCCCTTTCCAGCGCTGAGTGCAGGTTGCGTCGCGAGTGTTCGCTTGCCGGTGCCGAGTTCCCCGCGAGCTGTCGCAAACCGTTCTTCTCCACTTCCGCGAAAATGGGCCGCCGGGCCGTACCTTTGCCGCAGGAGCGGCATGCGCCTGCCACGTCGAGCCCGATTCACACCCGCCGCTGAAGCCGGCTCCGGAGCGAGAACGGCAGCGGTTCGTCCAGTATCCGCCTTGCTTCAGTGAGTGTCCGGC
>JAIYAB010000379.1 GCA_027489275.1 Hyphomicrobiales bacterium | reverse complement strand
GGCGAGCGCGGCCAACAGCGCGGCGGCGAGACGGCGCGCGATCACGCGAGACTCCAGGGCATGACCAGCGTCTCGCCGTCGACGGTCCGCCGCACGGCCCCGATGCCGTAGACGCGCGCAAGCAGGTCGTCCGTGAGAACCTCCGCCGGGTCACCGTGAGCGACCACGAAGCGGTGGTCGATGACGACGATCTCGTCGGCCAGCCGCGCCGCCAGAGCGAGGTCGTGCGTGACGGCGACCACGAGAACGCCGCGCCGGCTCTCGGCCTTGAGGTCCTGCATCACGGTGAGCTGGTGGCGCGGGTCGAGCGAGGCCGTCGGCTCGTCCGCCAGGATGATGCGCGCGCCCACCGCCAGCACGCGCGCCAGCATCACCCGCGCCCGCTCGCCGCCGGACAGGGCGAGGACGCTGCGGTCGGCGAAGCGCAGGGTGTCGGTGCGGGCCATGGCGTCCTCCACCGCATGGCGGTGATCGCCGGTCAGGGCGCCGGGATCGGCGAGACCGTGCGGATACCGCCCCAGCGCCACCACGTCGCTGACACTCAGCGACCAGTGCACGGCGTGGCCCTGCGGCAGGTAGGAGACGCAGCGCGCCGCCTCCCGCCGCGGCATCGTCGCGAGGTCGTGGCCGTCGACGGCGATCCTTCCCGCCGCGGGCAGCACGCCGGCGACGGCCTTGAGCAGGGTGGACTTGCCGGCCCCGTTGGGGCCGACGACCGCCACGAGCCGGCCGGCGTGCAGCGCGAGGTCCGTCGGCGCGACGATGCGGCGGCCGTCGAGCGTGACGGACACGCCGGAGAGCGCCAGCGCCGGGCCGCTCATACGACGCCCCCCGCCAGCGTGCGTCGCTGGCGCAGGATCATGAACAGAAAAAACGGCACGCCGATGATGGAGGTGAGGACGCCGACCTTGATGTCGCTGGTGGAGGGAATGATGCGCACGGCGATGTCGGCGGCGAGCAGCAGCGCGGCGCCGGCGAGCGCGGAGGGCAGCAGCAGGCGCGCCGGATCGTGCCGGACGAGCGGCCGCATCAGATGCGGCGCGATGAGGCCGATGAAGGCGATGGAACCCGCCACCGCCACGGACGCGCCAACGCCGAGCGCCACGCCGAGGATGACGGCGAGGCGCAGGCGGTCGACGTTCACGCCGAGGCTCGTGGCCGCCTCCTCGCCGAGCGACAGCACGCGGAACGCGCCACGCTGCGAGACAAGAAGCAGCGCCGCGCAGACGATGAACGGCAGCGCCAGCAGCACGTGGCGCATGCTGCGGTCCTCCAGCGAGCCGAGCAGCCAGAAGGCGATCTCCAGCGCCGCGAACGGGTTGGGCGCGAGGTTCATGGCGAGCGCAGTGCCCGCTCCCGCCAGCGCTGAGACGGCAAGCCCTGAAAGGATCAGCAGCAGCAGCGAGGCGTTGCGCCCCGCAACCACGAGCAGCAGGAAGACCGAGACGAAAGCGCCGACGATGGCCGCGACGGGGAGGCCCCAGGAGAGGGCGTCGGTCCAGCCCAGCGCGATGGTGGCGACGGCGGCGAAAGCCGCCGATTGCGGCGCGCCGAACAGGGAAGGCGCGGCGAGCGGGTTGCGCAGGAGCCCCTGCATCGCCGCCCCCGACAGGCCGAGAATGCCGCCGATGGCGACAGCGAGGATGGCACGCGGGAGACGGATCTCCCGCACGATTACCGCATACGGATCCGACGCGGCCGAGACCAGGCCCTGCGCCGCCTCCAGGGGGGATAGCCGCACGGGGCCGATGCCGAGCGACACGACGAACAGCAGCGCGACCAGCGCGAGCAGGGCCGGCACGAGAAGCCGGTCCAGCCCCGCCGCACGCGCGGCCGGCATCGTGTCGGCGGCGCTCACCATGTCGCGGTCAACCCCGCATAGAAGGCACGACCGGTGGTGCCGTAGTTGCGGACCTCCTGGTACTTCGCGTCGGTGATGTTCTCGACGCGGCCGTAGACCTTGAAGGTCTTGTTGACGGCGTACTCGGTGTAGATGTCGAAGCGGGCGTAAGGGGCGAGCTTCTGCGTCTCGTTCAGGCCCGAGAAACGCTCCGACACGCCGATGAGGGAGGGCTCGATGAGCCAGCCCGGCAGCGGCGTGATCTGGAAGCCGAGGCGGCCGACGTTCTCGGGACGGCGCGCCAAAGTCAGGTCGGTGACCGCGTCCTTCGCGATGAGATAGGTGTAGGCGAGATTGGTGGAGATGAGCCCCTCCACGATGGTCAGGTTCAGGCTCGTCTCGAGACCGGACGTGTCGGCCTTGGCGACGTTGAAAAAGCAACCGAACGACTGCGCCACGGAGCACTTGGGGCCGGAGCTGAAGTCGATCAGGTTGTCGATGCGGTTGGCGAAGGCCGTGAGGGACAGGGTGCCCAGCCCGCCGAAGAGCGACTGGTCGATGCCGGCGTCCACGCCCGTGCTGCGCTCGGCCTCGAGCCCGGGCGTTCCGTAGATCGAGAACCGCTGGTACAGCGTCGGCGCCTTGGCGCCCGTTCCGGCGCTGGCGCGCAGCTTCGTCGCCGTCTCGGGGATGGCGTAGGCCGCCGTGGCGCGCCATGTGGCGAAGCCTTCCACGTCGGTAACCTTGTCGTAGCGTCCGCCGAAGGACATCGTCAGCCGCTCGCCGATCGGCACCTGCCACAAAGCAAAGAGCGACGAGGTCGACTGGTCCGAGGCCTGGTCGCGGAACCTCGCGCCGAGCGGGACGAGGGACCGGTTGAAGGTGTCGATTGTTTCCTTCTCCACGCGCGCGCCGCCGATCAGGGAGCCGAACTGCTGCAGGCGCCAGATGGCCTGGTACTCGACGCCGTAGCGGTCGCCGACGAAGTCGCCTCTCTCTGATGGGGAAGCGCTGCGGCCGTAAGAGTAGAAATACTGCCGCTCGGAGCGGTTGGCGTAGACTTGGAGCGAATGGGTGAGCGCATCGGAGAGCGTGTCGATCTCGGCCCTGGCGGTGATCTGGGAGAAGCGTTCCTTGCTGAAGCTCAGCGTGTCCGGCGATGCTCCGAAGGCGGCGTCGAAATTCGACCGCTTGTCGGATCCCACCGCTGCAATGTCGAACCGCACGCCCGTTCCGGCGTCGTACCCCACGCGGCCGAAGCCGGAGAGGCGCTCCACGCCGTCGGATTCGAGCGGGCCCAGCACGCTCTCGATGCGGCCGATGCGGTAGCCGTAGCGGGAGAAGCCGTCGGTGCGCTGGGCGACGGCCGAGGCCGCGTAGCTCCACGGTCCGGTCGAGCCGGAGATCGAGCCGATGGTCGACAGCGTGCCGTAGCTGCCGGCCTCGACCTGCACGCCCACAAGCGGGGCGCCGCGCCCGCGCTTGGTGATGATGTTGATCACGCCGCCGATGGCGTCCGACCCGTAGAGCGCGGATTGCGGCCCGCGCAGAACCTCGATCCGCTCGATCAGGCCGGGCGCGATCATCGACGTGTCGAATTCGCCGCTGCCGACGGAGGGGTCATTGATCCGCACCCCGTCGAGCAGAACGAGCGTCTGGCCGGCATTGGCGCCGCGGATGCGGATGACGGCGGTCGAGCCCGGCCCGCCGGTCTCGGCGATGTCGAGGCCTGGGACGCGGCGCAGCACGTCGACCATCGAGACGGGGTTGGCGCGCTGGATCTCCTCGCTGCGGATGACGGTGATCGCGCTGCCCGTCCGCTGGATGGCGGTCGGGACGCGGTTGGCCGTGACGGTGATCTCGTTCGGCGGGGCCGAGGCGCTTTGGGCGAGGGATTGGGAAGAAAACACGACGGCGCATAGCGCCGCGAAGGCGGCCGGAGCCACCGCGGATGTCGTTGGGGTCATGGTTCACCGTCCTTGGCCCACCGCCAAGGTCTGGGGGTTGCACACGCTCCCGGCCGGTCTCCTGGCTCGCGGCTCAGCGCCCTCACGCCCTTCCCGGTCATCGTCGGACCAGTGGTGATGCGATGCGGGCTCGCCGCTTACAGTTGCGGGGGCAGCCGTCGCCTTGGAGCACGCTCCGCACGACGTTCCCGTTTCACCTCTCCTTGACGAGAGGCACCGAAAGCGCCGTCAACGTGACATGACAGCCCGCCTGTTTCAAGACGTCACGGTCGCCTGTACCGTACTGGTCTTTCGTCGAGGCCCTTCGACGGTGCTCGCCCCGGCGGATGTACGGCCGGCCTCCTCCGACCGTGGATCCTGCCTCGCGCTGCCGCGGCGTTGCGCGACGGCGGGCCGCGTTCATCGTGGCTCGTGGCGCCTCGCCGGAATGGCGGCAGGGTACACGTGTTCGGCGGCGTCGCCGGCCCAGCTGGCCAGCCGGCGCCGGTACCTGTCCCAGGCGAGCCGGGAGCGGCGCCTCAGCTCCTCCTCGTCCAGCCCGGGCACCATCCCCCCTTTCAGGACTTCCCGACCCGCCACGATGACGGTGTCGCAGTCGCGGCCGCTGGCGAAATGCACGAAGGCGCGCATCGGGTCGTCGCCATGGCCGTGGCGCAGGCTCGAAATGGTCCAGACGCAAATGTCGGCGGCGGCGCCCGCGGCGAGGCGACCGAGGTCGGCGCGTCCCAGCGCATCCGCGCCGCCCACCGTGGCGGCATGGAAGAATTCGGCGACGCTGCCCGCGCTCCGCTTCCCGTCGGCGACCTTGCACAGGAGGGACCCGATCCGCATCTCCTCGACCAGATCGGGCGGGAACGTATCGGTCCCGATCCCCAGATTGATGCCGGCGGCCCGGTAGCGGCTGAACGACTTCAGCACGTCGCCCTCCCGGGCGTTGACCACCGGGCAGTGGCAGACGCTGGTTCCCGAGCGCGCCAGCGCCTCCACCTCCGAAAAGTCCCGGTAGTGGATCGCGTGGGTCAGGCAGACATTCGGACCGACCATCCCGATGTCCAGCAGCCATTCGAGCGGCGGCTTGCCGTACCGTTGCAGCGACGCCGTCAGGTCGCTTGCATATTCCGCGACATGGGTCCGGATGTGCGTATCGCCCAGAAGGTGCGACTGGCGCATCGTCTCCTGCAGAAGGTCGGCGGAACAATTCCCGGCCTGGTAGGGGAAGAGAAACCCGGTCAGCCGCGGATTGCCGCGCCCACGCAGGCGCTTGATCAACGTCACAGCACGATCGAGCCCCTGCTGGGCGCGCCCGCGATCCCAGAGTTGCTCCCGGACGCCGTCCGGATGAATGCCGTCGACGGCCTCGCGATAGAAGTGCGCGACCCAGGCGCGCACGCCGAACCGGTCGGCCGCGTCGGCGACGGCATAGGGTTCGGCCTCGTGCTCGTCCCATCGCTTGGCCGCGCCGCCCGTGACCATGCCGAAGCTCGTGGCGCCGCTCTTCAGCAAGGTGACGACGGCATACTCGGCGCTGGCACGCAGATCGTCGTCGTCCCAGTAGTGCGGCATGGACGGGTCGACGATATGGGCGATCGGCTTGGGGACGCCCGGCGCCTTCGAGTCGCTCCGCAGGATCTGGGCGTCGAGATTGGCGATGCAATGCAGGTTCACCAACCCCGGCGTCACCAGCTTGTCGTTGGCCGCGATCGTCCGGTCGGCCGCGGGGCACGCCGGGTCTGACGGGTCGCCCGCGAACAGGATCCGGTCATCCTGATAGACCAGCCTGCCGCCTTCGATGGCGACATGCTGCGTGCCGTCCCATGCGATCAGCCAACCCGCATCGATCGCCACCCGCTCCGCGGTGGTAGCCGCCATTGTCCGCCTCCCCTCGCCCCGCGATCGCGATCGGCGTCCCGACGCCGCCAGGATCGCGAATCGCCTGCGCGGCATTGTGGCAGGTGTTGTCGCCCGCGAGAGCCGCCGAAGCGCCTTCAGCCGTGCGGGTCGGTGCGTCCGTGGTGATCGCGGCTGTCGTGGACGCGGGTCGGCAGGTGCTGCTCCATCGGCAGGTCCATTGCGGCGCGGAGGGTCGTCTGCCGCTCGATCAACCGCCGGACGCGCGGAGGTTCCGGACCCTGGTGGAGCGACCGGAGGGTTTCGGCGATCGCAATGTCGGCCTTCGTCAAGCGTTTGTTGTGGCGGATGTAGTCCTGCCAGGTCGGCGTCTCGTAGCGCTCGATCCAGATCGCGGGGATCGACAGGTCGCGGAGCAGCGTCCAGTTTCGCGCGCCATCCCGGATCCGGACCCGCCTTCGGCTTGCCATGGCGCCGAGGAAAAGGATCACGTCCTCCTGCCGGATGACGTACTCGATCGTTACCACGATGGGACCGCTGCGCGGGCGGATGTCGAGCGAGATCAGCGGCTCGTCCCAGCCGCGAGGGTCGAGGTTCATGTCGGCCGTGTCGGGCACGCGGAAGCGCAGGCCGAGCGCTGCGCCGCAGAGAAGCGCCGCCGCCGATCCCAGGAGAGCGGGTCCCGTGCCGATGTGGTCGGCGATGGAGCCCCACATCCAGCTTCCAAGGGCCATGCTGCCGAACGTCGCCATCTGGTAGAGCGCCAGCGCCCGCCCCACAACCCAGCGCGGCGCCGCCAACTGGACCGAAGCGTTGAAGCTCGAGAGGGCCAGGACCCAGCTTCCCCCGCCCACGATCATGGCCGCAAAGCTCAGCGCGGCCGAAGCGCTCGAGCCGATCACGGCGGCGCTGACGGCGGAGCCGCAGAACGCGATCCGGACGATGACCTCCGCCGCGATCGAGCGACCGCGCAGTTCGCCTCCCAGGATTGCGCCGCCGACCGCCCCGATGCCGAAGCCGCCGAGCAGCAGACCGAAGGTGAGGGGTCCGCCCTGGACGAGGTCGCGGGCCACCA
Organism: Hyphomicrobiales bacterium; assembly: GCA_027489275.1. Taxonomy (GTDB): domain Bacteria; phylum Pseudomonadota; class Alphaproteobacteria; order Rhizobiales; family Beijerinckiaceae; genus Alsobacter. Next base: position 23,100 of record JAIYAB010000379.1, on the reverse strand, counting down.
CTGGCAGGAGCGCCTGCACGGCAATTCCGGCCACACCGAATGCCGCGCCTCGCAGGATCACGACCCCTATCGTGGGGGACATCAGCACGTACTTGATGCCGGCTCCCATCGCGCTGGCGAGCCGCTCCGGCGGGAGCGGGCTCGGCTGGATCGCCGGCTTCCAGCGCGCGAGGACGGCGAGGAGGCCGATATAGCTCACCGCATTGACGGCGAAGGCCGCGAACGCTCCCAGCGACGCGACGATCACACCCCCGATGGCCGGGCCGACGCTCCGGGCGAGGTTGAAGCCCACGCTGTTCAACGCGACGGCGGCGGGGATCTCCGTCCGCGGCACCATTTCGCCGACGAGGGACTGCCAGGCCGGCCCGTTGAAGGCCGTTCCGCATCCGATCAGGAACGTGAATGCCAGCAGCGAGACGGGCGTCAGGGCATCGAGGTAACTCGCGACGGCGAGCAGGATGGAGACGGCGAACAGGAACAGCTGCGCCGCAAACATCACCTTGCGTCGATCGGCGTTGTCGGCGATCGCCCCGGCCATGAGCGCGAACAGCATGATCGGGAGCGTGGTCGCCGCCTGGACGAGTGAGATCACGCCCGGACTGGCGTGCAGCGAGACCATCAGCCATGACGCGCCGACCGACTGGATCAGGCCGCCGAAGTTGGAGGCGAGGCTCGCGACCCAGATGTCGCGATAGATGCGGTGACGAAACGGCGCCAATTGCACGAACGCGGATCCTCCCGAAGGCTTCGAGCCGTCACGACTGCCGATCGTATCGCCTGTTGTCGGAGTCGCGCGTACTGCCTTGTCGCAGGGTCAGCCCGAAGCAGCACGCATGCCGCCTTCATGCAAGCGGACCGATGTTCCCTGTGCTCGGGAACTGTACCTGCTTGCAAGGAACCGGTACGGGCGGCCGCGGTCCGGGGCGCGGCATAACCGAGACGGTGCCGGCACGTCGCCCGGTAGCGGCGTCGCGAAGGCCACGAACGAGCCGCATCGTCCGCCGATCCATGCTAATCTGCCCGGAGATTCGGCGTTGCACGCCGCACGGCGCCGATGGCGCTTCCTCGACCCGACGCCTTGCAGACTGTGACCCGCGGGAGATGGCGATCCCGTGGTTCGTCGCGCACAGCCTCAGCAGCCCAGCCAGGAGACTTGCATGATCAGGTTCACGACGATCGACACGCCGGCCGCCCCCACCGACTCCATGGAACTGAGGATTCGCGCCGCGGCGCTGCGCTGGGACAAGCTGTCCGCCGCCGACGTCGAGGGCCTCTCCTCGCGGGACGACCTGATCGGGCTCGTGGCGAGCCGGTACGGCGTCGGAAAGGCGCAGGCCCGCAAGGACGTCGACGCGGCCCTGCGCGCAACGGGATCCTGAGCCGCGCGTTCGCATGTGGCGTTCACACAGGAGGCAGACATGCTGAGATTCATCAATCCGAGCAGCAGCAACGACGAGGCCGGCAAGTCCGTCCGGTTCTGGGGGCACGACGGCGCCTTCGAGATCCCGTTCTCCATCACCCACGAGGCGCTCAACCGCGTGCGGCCGGTGCCGGGCGGGGACGAAGCGGGCTACCTGGCGGTCTTCGGCAGCAACCGGGCCCGCATCTACGACGCCGCCACCCGCGTCTATTCGCGCGGTCGCCGGGGCAGCTACGTCGTCGGGGCGAGCGAGTTCTGAGAGCGGGGGCGGAGACCCTCTGCGGCCGCTCCCGCCCGGCCGCGGCTCAGTGCGCCATCAGCACCGGCAGAGTCATCGTTTTCAGAATGTCGCGCGTGGTGCCGCCGAGGAACATCTCGCGCAGACGCGAGTGGCCGTAGGCGCCCATCACGAGGAGGTCGCTGCCTTCGTCGGCGGCGAGCGACAGCAGCGTGTTGCCGATGTCGATCGACGTCGCGACGACCTTCAGCTCGACCGGCAGGCCGTGGCGGGCGAGGTGCCGGGCGATGTTGAAGCCCGGATGGTCGGCATCCGGCGAGCGATCCATAGACGCCGTGACGACCTGCACGTGCTTCGCGCGCCTGAGCAGGGGCATCGCGCCGGCGATGGCGCGGGCCGCGACCTCGCTGCGGTCCCAGGCCACCATGATCCGGTCGACCGACGCCGGCTTGCGATGCACGAACGGAACCATGAGCACCGGCCGGGCCGAACCGAACAGCGCCGCCTCGAGCAGGGCTTCGTCCATGCCGTTGCCCTCCGGCGTCTGCGCGAGGACGGTGAGATCGAAATGCCGGGCGAGGACGGCGAACTGGCGCGCCGCGCCGTCGACGCTGCCGTGGATCTCCACCGTCTCGGCCGAGACGCCGCCGCCCTGCGCGACGCCCAGGAAGGCAGCCTCGCGGGCGGCACGCTCGCGCTTCGCCTCGGCGAGCTGGCTGTCGATGACGAACTGCGGAAGTCCATGGACCCGCACCCCGCCGAGGATCGGCGGCACGATGTCCGCGCCGGTCACATGAGCGCCATACAGACCCGCGAGCGAAACGGCGTAGGGAACGGCGACATCCGTCGCGCCGTCGAGCAGCACCAGAACGTCCTTCAATCCCATGACCCTTTTTTCCCTCTTCGACCGGATGCCGGGCGATTCTCGCATCGGGGCCGGCCGATGGCGTTGCGGTGGGTCAATCGCGGGCGACATCCCGCGGCGCGGAGTCTCCCGGACGACGGACGAGGTCGGGAAGGGCAGCAGGTGGACGGGGAGCGCGGCTGGGGGGCAGACCCGCCTGCCACCGAATCGCCATGGTTAAGTTTCACGGCAAGTTGAAGATGGCGATGATCCAGCTCAACGATTTGTCGGGTGATTGAGCAAAATTTTAGCGTCTGGTTAACACAGAAACGGCTCGTTAAACATATCGCGGGCGTTGCCCTAATGGCACTGTGTTGCGTCCCGAAGCGGACGAGTGAAGCCCGAACGATGACCCGTCGTTTCGTCTAAATCCCTATAATCACTGTGTTATTCAGCCATCCGGAAGCCGGGGCGCAGTGAAGGTCAAATCCTATTTTACAACTTTCGCACGTGGATAATTGACCAAATTGGGACAGTCACCCCGTCAAAACGCCGCGTGCCGGGTGTGCCGGGCCGCACTTGCATCTTGATCAACTTTTAGTAGCGTCGGCACCAACAAGCATCTCCCGATTAACATTGAATGCAGCCTTAACGCGCATTCGGGCCAAACCGGGGCCAACCGGTGGCGAATCGAGGGAGCTGACGGCGGGCCCGTGTATGGGGTCCGGCGGAGGGTAGGCTCAAACGCGAAGGCTCACGCCATGGTGACCGTCAATCGTAACGACCTCGAGTTCATTCTCGCGCAGATCCGCATCGCGGAGCGGAACTCGACGGCGCACTCCGGTACCGCGGCTGTGCCGCTGTCCTCGCTGATCGTCGATCCGCACCTGCCCTCCGGCCTGCGTACCGTCGACGGCACCTACAACAACCTGGTCGCTGGCCGGGAGCTCTACGGATCGGCCGACCAGCCGATGCCGCAGCTGCTCGACCCGGTGGTTCGTGACGGCACCGGTTCGGTCGCCGGGGCATCGCCCTTCCCGCCCGGCCCCTACAATCAGAATGTCTCCTACACGCCCGGCATCACGCTCGCGGATATCGAGCCGCGGCTGATCTCCAACCTGATTTCGGACCAGACGCTGGGCAACCCCGCGGCGGTCATCGCGGCGCTGGAGAATGCCGGCATCGCGGCGACCACGACGCTGATCAACCAGATCAACACTGAATTCGAGCAGGCTCGCGCGGCTCGCGCGGTTTATGAGACGGCCCGCGCCGACGCAATCGCCGCTTCGTCCGCGGTAGCAGCGCTGCAGGGTCAGGTGACCACCCAGTCCGGTGTCGTCAGCGGGCTTCTCGCGACCCTCACGCAGGAGCAGAACGAACTCGCTCCGCTACAGACGAACCTCACCACAGCCAATGACGCGGTTACTACGGCAGACGGCGTGGTGGCCACGACCGGCGATGCGCTGCTGGGCGCTACGGATCCCGGAATCTATGCAACTGCGGCCTTGGCGGCGGCCGACCTCGACGACCTTCTTGCAGCACATGCCGCTGCCGGTGACCCAGTCGCTGTCCAAGCTGCCCTCGACGCCCTCGATACGGCCGGCTTCAACGGCGATCCGGCGACGTTGGCCGGCCTCCTCACGGCTTACGACGACGCGGTCGATGCCCAGGGCCTTGCAGCCACTGCCGCGGCAACGGCGCAATCGCTGTTCAATGCCCAGCAGGGCGAAGTGAACACAGCGCAGTCGGCATACGACGCCGCCAACACGACGCTGACTGGCCTTCAGACCCAGCTTCTTGCCGCTCAGGCAGAAGTCACCGGCGACTCCGCCGCCGCCAATACCGCTCTCGCTAACGCTGTGCTCCAGCAGAACCAGTTGCTGACGCTGCTGTCTGACACCGGCCTCGACATCGACGGCACGTCCGGCGTGGACGGCGAACTCTCGCTCCTGCCCAACGGCCTTCTCGAGCAGCCGGTCCACGAGCTTTCGCTGGTCATCCCGAACATCGCGCCGGACGAGGGTCTTTCGGCTCCGTTCAACTCGTGGATGACGCTGTTCGGCCAGTTCTTCGACCACGGCCTCGACCTGATCCCCAAGGGCGGCAGCGGCACCGTCTATGTCCCGCTGATGCCGGATGATCCGCTTTATGTGGCGGGCTCGCCCACCAACTTCATGGTGCTGACGCGCGCCACGCCGGACGGCGACACGGCCACCAACCTGACGACCCCCTGGATCGACCAGAACCAGACCTACACCTCGCATGCCTCGCATCAGGCGTTCCTGCGCGAGTACACGATGGTAGGGGGCCAGCCCAGGGCCACCGGCCACCTGCTGGAAGGCGCCGTGCGCAACGCGGCCGGCGATATGCTGACCCCGCAGGGCGCTATCACCACCAACTTCTTCGCCGCGGCTCGCGAAGGCCTCGCAACGTGGCGTGACATCAAGGATCAGGCCCGCTCGGCACTCGGCATCGAACTCGTCGACACCGACGTGTTCAACGTTCCGCTGCTGGCGACGGACGCCTATGGCGAGCTGATCCTCAGCACGAACGGCCGCGTGCAGATCGTGGTCTCCGGCGGCCCCGGCACGGACGGAATCAACGGAACCGCGGACGACACCTACGGGCTCGTCGAAGCCGGAACGGCCAGCGCCCCGGTTTCGCTGGCTTTGGTGGGGGCTGTCCGCACAGGGCATGCGTTCCTCGACGACATCGCGCACAATGCCGTCCCGGGCACTGTGACGGATGTCGATGGCCCGGCCGGAAACCCCCCGACCGTGGTCGGACCGGATTCCGACACGCAGCCAGGAAACGAAATCGATACAGATTACCGCGGAAGAAAGATTGCCTACGACGACGAACTTCTCGACCGCCACTTCATTACCGGCGACGGCCGCGGCAACGAGAACATCGGCCTTTCCACCGTGCATTACGTGTTCCATGCGGAACACAACCGCATGGTCGAGCAGGTCAAGGATCTCGTCATCGCGAGCGGCGACCTGGCGTTCATCAATGAGTGGACCGCCGGCCCCGACCTGACCGCCCTTCCGGCGAGCAAGGCGGACGTGACCTGGGACGGCGAGCGCCTTTTCCAGGCCGCGCGCTTCACCACCGAGATGCAGTACCAGCATCTCGTCTTCGAGGAGTTCGGCCGTCGCGTGCAGCCGGCGATCGACCTCTTCGTGTTCAACAGCATCACGGAGATTGATCCGGCCATCGTCGCCGAGTTCGCCCATGTCGTGTACCGCTTCGGACACTCGATGCTGGACGAGCAGGTGCAGCGCACCGATGTGACGCCGACCGGCCTCTCCGACAACAACATCGGGCTGATCGAGGCGTTCCTGAACCCGGTTGCCTTCGGTGACGGCTACGGCAGCACCGACGAGGCGGCAGCCGCCATCGTGCTCGGCATGACCACCCAGCGCGGCAACGAGATCGACGAGTTCATCACCGATGCCCTGCGCAACAACCTCGTCGGCCTGCCGCTCGACCTCGGCGCGCTGAACATCGCTCGCGGCCGCGACACCGGCGTGCCCACGCTGAACGACGCTCGCGCCACGTTCTACGAGCAGTCGGGCAGCCAGTGGGTGAAGCCCTACACGAGCTGGGCCGACTTCGCGCAGAACATCAGCAACCCGGCCTCCGTCATCAACTTCATCGCCGCCTACGGCACGCACTCCTCGATCACGTCGGCCACCAACATCGAGGCCAAGCGGGATGCGGCGTTCGCGCTGGTGATGGGCGGAACCGGCGCTCCGGCGGATCGCCTGGCGTTCCTCAACGGCCCGGCCGCGGAGACGGGCGTCAACGACATCGACTACTGGATCGGCGGCCTCGCCGAGAAGAACATGCCCTTCGGCGGCATGCTCGGCTCCTCGTTCATGTATGTGTTCGAGGCGCAGATGCAGAACCTGCAGAATGCGGACAGGTTCTACTACCTGACCCGCACGCAGGGCCTGAACTTCCTGAACCAGCTCGAGAACAACTCGTTCTCGTCGATCATCACGAAGAACACCGGGGCCGGCGCAGAAGGCGGCCCGCATATCGCGGGCGATATCTTCTCGACGATGGACTACATCCTCGAGGTCAACACCCAGTTCCAGCGCGACTACAATGACTCGCTGCCCGGGATCGACCCGACCTGGGATGCAGCAGAAGGCGGTTCGACCGCCGTTCTCCAGGGCCTCGGTCTGTCTAAGGTCATCCGCGACAACCCGGATACGCCCGGCAACGAAGCCACCGGGCCTGGCAACTACCTCCAGTTCATCGGCGGCGAGCACGTCGTGCTCGGCGGCACGAACGATGCCGACACGCTCGTCGGTGACGACGGCGACGACGCCCTGTGGGGCGACGGCGGCAACGACCGGCTGATCGGCGGGGCCGGCGTCAACCGTCTGCACGGCGGCGCAGGCGACGACACGATCATCGACGGCGGCGACATCAGCTTCATCCATGGCGAGGCGGGCAACGACGTCATCCACGCCGGCGCAGGCGCCGGGGAACTGATCTTCGGTCTCGGCGGCAAGGACGCCATCTTCATGGGCGAGGACGCCAAGGAGGCGTTCGCCGGCGAAGGCGACGACTTCGTCCTCGGCACCGCCGCGGCGGACTTCATCCTCGGCAATGAGGGCAACGACTGGATCGAGGGCGGCGACGGCTTCGACGGCATCGCCGGCGACAACTCGGAGCTCTTCTTCAACTCGACGATCATCGGCCACGACGTGATGTTCGCCGGCCAGAACGAGCAGGATTTCGACGCCGAATCCGGCGACGACATCATGGTGATGGGCGAGAGCGTCATCCGCAGCGAAGGCATGCTCGGCTTCGACTGGGTGACCTGGAAGGACGTGGCCGTTCCGGCGACGCAGCTGGGCGCCGACCTCGGCGTTCCGATCTTCGTCAATGACGCGCAGGACATCCTGCGCAACCGGTTCGACAAGGTGGAGGGCGCGTCCGGCTGGCGTCACAACGACTTCCTCGTCGGCGACAACCGCGTTCGCGACGCAGGAGCGGATGCAGGAGCCGAAGCGGACGGTGCGACGCCGGGCCTCGCCGAGACCACCCTGCTCGGCGACGAGCTGTCGCAGGCGGGCCTCAACCGCATCGCCGGCTTCCGCGAGTTGATGACGGCGGCGGGTTGGGCGACCGGAGCTGCCAACAACAGCGAAACGGAGATCGTCTACGCCGACGGCAACGTCATGATGGGCGGCGCCGGCGGCGACACGATCCGCGGCAACGGCGGCGATGACGTCATCGACGGCGACCTCTGGCTCAACGTGCGCATTCGCATCGAGATCCCGCCGACCGGCAGCAACGCTGCGTACGCCGGGGTCTACACGGCCGACTCGCTGGCCGGCAGCCTTAAGCTCGCCTCCTCGTTGCAGGATACGGCGACGGGGCACTTCGCAGAACTCGCCGGCTCACACCCGCTCGCCGGGCGGACGCTGATGAGCCTGCTGCTCGACGGCACGGTCAAGACGGAGAACATGTCGATCGTCCGCGAGCTCCTCGACGGCGACACGGCGAATGCCGGCGTCGACCGGGCTCTCTTCAGCGGCAACCAGGCCGACTACACGATCGAGCAGGACGGCGTGGGCGTCCGCGTCATCGACAACCGGGGCATCGACTCCTCGGCCATCGGCGACTACGTGCGCAACGTCGAGTTCCTCCAGTTCGAAGGCGACAACACGCTGGTCAACGTCCAGGACGTCCTGGCGCGGCCGTTCGACTCGGTGCACATCGTCAACGAAGACGACGTGAACCCCCTCCTTCGGGTGCGGATCGACGGCCTCGAGGCCGGCGCTCCGAACCTGCAGTACCAGTGGCAGTCGTTCAACACGACGACCTCGACCTGGAGCAATATCGCGGGTGCATCGGGTGCGTTCGCCCCGGGCTCGAACCTGAGCGCGACCTTCACGCCGGGCACTGCGTTCCTCGACATTCCGCTTCGGGTGATCGTCAGCCAGGTGGGCGGTCCTGCTATCTTCAGCCCGGTCGTCTCGGTCGAGCAGGCGCTCGTCTCGAGGACTGGCATCCAGGATGACATCGCCGGCGACGACGTGCCGATGGTGATCCTCACCCTCGATGACGACGACCAGGTTCGGGCAGGCGTCAGCGCCGACCTCATCGTCGGCGGCGACGGCATCGACCGCCTCGACGGCGGCGACGGCAACGACACGCTGCGGGGCGGCGCGGGCGATGACGACCTCATCGGCCGCACCGGCAACAACGTGCTGTTCGGCGGCGCCGGCGACGACGGCCTCTCGGGCGGCCACGGCAACGACTCCGTCGACGGCGGGGCCGACACCGACACGCTCGTCATGGGCCTGCCGATCGGCGACTACGCCTTCAGCCGCGTCGGCGCGGTCGTCACAATCACCGACAACCAGGGCGCCGAGGGCGACGGCATCGACACGATCACCAATGTCGAGCTGCTCTCCGACGCGAATGACACCATCTTCAACCTGATCCTCGACGGCAACGGCACGGACGCACAGGACGTGCTCGTCGGCGACGGCGGGGCGAACACGATCAACGGCGGCGGGGCGAACGACATCGTCTTCGCCGGCGGCGGCGACGACCGCATCGTCCTGGCCATCGGCGCCGGCACCGACACCGTGAACGGCGGCGAGGGCATCGACACGGTCGCCTTCACTGGCGACGCGATGGACGAGACGATATCGGGCGCCGGCGGCGTGCTGACGCGCGGCGGGGTCACCGTGGGCCAGACGACCGGCATCGAGATCTTCGACCTGGCGGGCGGCGGCGGCAACGACGCGCTAACGGGCGCCGACGGTGCGGACCGCTTCAACTGGGCAGTCGGCGACGGCGTCGACACGGTCAACGGCGGCGGCGGCATCGACGTGCTGGCGATCACCGGCAACGACACGAGCGAGCGCATCGTTCTGGGCGCAACGTCCGCCACCCGCCAGTCGGGCGTCGGCGGGGTGGACACGGTCGCGGCGATCACGAGCGTCGAAAGCTTTGTCGTCGATGCAGGCGCGGGCGTCGATGTCATCGTCAGCGGCGCGGGCAACGACACGATCGACGGCGGAACCTCTGCCAACGCCGTGAACGGTCAGGACGTGATCTACGACGAGGTCGTCTACAGCGGTCTCAGCTCGGACTATACGATCGCCCGTACGGGGGGGGTGACCACGGTCACCCGCAACGGACCCGGCGGCGCGGTGGATCGTCTGACCGAGGTCGAGCAGTTGAGGTTCGACGACGTTGTCGTGCCGATCGTCAACAGCTTCGCGACTGGCACGGTGACGGTCGACGACACCACTCCTACCGAGGGCCAGTCTCTTTCGATCAACCTGCCGCCAGTGCTGCAGGATGCGAACGGGCTGGGCAGCGGCCCACTCGGCTTCCGCTGGGAGAGTTCGACAAACGGAACGACGTGGACGGTGATCCCTGGAGCCACGCTCCAGACCTTCACGCCGACGCAGGCTCAAGTCGGGCTTCAGATCCGCGGCGTGGTGACCTTCGTCGACGGGCTCGGATACGATGAGGCGGTTCCGTCGGCGGCGACCGAGGTTGTTGGCGATCTCATCAACGACAGCGGGTTCACACTAACCCTGACAGGCACGAACGGCGCTGACGTCATCAACGCGACGTCACAAAACATCTTCTTCGTTACGTTAGGGGATACCGTCAACGCTCTGGGCGGCGATGACGCAGTCACGGGAACCGGGTCGGCAGACAATCTCAACGGCGGGTCTGGGAACGATACGCTCCTCGGTCAGGGCGGCGGTGACAACCTGAATGGTGGTGCCGGTAACGACTCCCTGGACGGCGGCGCAGGGAATGACACAGCGATCTTGTCCGGCCCTATCACGAACTACTCATTCGCGCTCGATGGTGCCGTGACGGTCGTGACGGACACGTCCGGAGCCGATGGCTCGGATAGGATGACGAGTGTCGAAGCGCTGAGCTTCAACGGGAACAGCCCGGGTCTCCAGCGCGGAACCAATAATGCCGAGACCTTGAATGGCTCTAACCCGAACTTTTTTGGTTTTGGTGGCAACGACGCCATTCTCGGCTTCGATGGTGCTGACGTTATCAACGGCAACGGTGGCAACGACACGCTCTTCGGTGGCACTGGCGACGACACCGTCAACGGTGGTGCAGGAAATGACAACGCCGTGTGGGCGGTCGGCGACGGCGCTGACTCCTTCGCTGGCGGCGCCAATACGGATACGTTCACTGTCAACGGGAATGATGCGGTCGAGACCTACCGGATCTACGCCGTGGCCACCGTGCCAGCAGGGACGGTCCTTCCTGGCCCCGATCTTGGCGCGCAAATCATGATCTCGCGCCAGGTGGTGGGTGGACCCGAGACGGTCGTAGCAAGGCTGTCGACCATCGAGGAGTTGGTCATCAATACCCGTGGCGGCGCAGACACGGTTCAGGTGATCGGCAACTTCAACAACGTGCTCTCGCCGAACACGATCACCATCGAGGGCACCGGGGGCGCCGACACCGTCGACATCTCGTCGCTGACTTCGGCGCACCGCATCGTGTTCCGCTCGAACGGCGGCAATGACGTGATCGTCGGGCAGCTTCGGCCGCAGGACGTCATCGAGGTGCCCACCGGCTCGCCGGCGGACTACACCGAGACGGTCAACTCGAACGGGACGAAGACGCTCTCCAACGGCGCAAACTCGATCACCTTCCTGTCGTCGGGCACCCCGACGCTGGTCCCAGCCGGCACCACCGGCGGCGAGCAGGGCGGCAACGACGACGTGGCGTCGCCGGACGCGGGCTTCATCCTCTCGCAGTCGGACCTGACGCGCCTCGGCGCCATCGTCCGCGGCGAGGACATCCCGAACGACGACGATGTGGTGACCGGGGTCCGCGATCTCAGCGGCGCTGGCAACAACGAGGATGATCCGCTCGTCGGCGCGGCCGACACGCCCTTCATCCGCCTCACCGACGCCCGCTACGGCGCTGGCACGGCCGACGGCAACCGCAACCTGAACCCGATCTTCGACGGGCTCGACCCGCGGCTGCTCAGCAACATCCTGGGCTCGCAGGAAGCCGATCTCGGCAATCAGGCCAACGGCGCGAACATCATGTTCATGGCGTTCGGCCAGTACTTCGACCACGGCCTCGACTTCCTGCCGAAGGGCGGCAACGGGACGATCGTCATCGACCAGCCCGGCTCCGGCCGGACCCCGACGACGAACAACCCCGCTGACCTCACCCGCGGCACGGTGGAACTGATCGACCAGGACGGCGTCCCGCAGCATCGCAACGCGGTCACCGCCTTCGTCGACCAGAACCAGGCCTATGGCTCGAACGAGGTGGTCGGAACCTTCCTGCGCCAGGCCGACGGCCAGGGTGGCGTGGGCTCCAAGCTCGCCTTCGGCAACCCTGACCCGTCCAACCCGGACCAGGATCTCCTGCCGACGCTGCGCCAACTCATCAACGAGCACTGGGAGAACGACACGGTCTTCACCGGGGAGCAGTTCCCCGGCGGCCAGACCACCTTCCGCACCTACTTCGCCGACCTGTTCAACGGCGACGGCTCGTTCAACATGACGGCCGTTCGGGCGATGGCCGGCAACTTCATGGGCACCGGCCAGCCGCTGCTCCTCGACACGAACCCCTACATCAACCTGCTCGACCACGTGGTGGCAGGCGACGGGCGCGTGAACGAGAACGTCACGCTGACGACGATGCACACCATCTGGGCGCGGAACCACAACTTCCACGTCGACAACCTGGTGGCGCAGGGCTTCACGGGCACCGCGGAAGAGGTGTTCGAGGCTGCCAAGGCCATCAACGAGGCCGAGTACCAGCGTGTCGTCTTCACGGAGTTCGCCGATGCGCTCATCGGCGGGATCCGCGGCGACGGGGACCACGGCTTCGACGGCTACAACCCCGACGCCGACGCAGGTATCTCGCACGAGTTCGCGGCGGCCGTTTACCGGGTGGGCCACTCGCTCATCGGACAGACGATCACCGTCCTCGATACGAACGGCCAGCCCCGCGAGGTCGCTCTGTTCGACGCCTTCCTGAACCCGAGCAACGACCCCGACGTGTTCACCGCGCCGCTGTCGACGCTCGCCCAGCACGGCTACGTGCCGCAGCCCGGCTACGCCCAGCTCGGCGCCAATGCGATCGTCGGCGGGATTTCCCGCCAGGCCGCGGAGGAAGTCGACTTCAACATCGTCGACGCGGTCCGCAACGACCTGGTGCGCATCAACGCCGACCTGTTCTCCTTCAATGTGGCCCGCGGCCGTGACGTCGGCCTCGGCACCCTGAACCAGGTGCGTGCGGACCTCGCCGCATCGAACAACTCCTACGTCAGGGAGGCGGTGTCCTACGCCGGCAACCTGTCGCCCTACACCTCCTGGGAAGACTTCCAGCAGCGTAACGGCCTCTCCGACACGGTGATGAACCAGTTGCGGCAGGCCTATCCGGATCTCGTCCTCGACACGCCGGAGAAGCTGGCGGCCTTCGTTGCGGCCAACCCGGACATCGAGCTCGTCAACGGCAACACCGTGAAGGGCATCGACCGGGTCGACCTCTGGGTCGGCGGCCTCGCCGAGCGCCACGTCAACGGCGGCATGGTCGGCCAGACCTTCTGGGTCGTCCTGCACGAGCAGTTCGACCGGCTGCAGGAGGCCGATCGCTTCTACTACCGTGACCGCTTCGAGAACTTCGACTTCTACCAGCAGGTCGAGGAGGTCACGTTCGCTCAGATCGTGGCGCGCAACACCGGCATCGAAGGGTTGTCAAACGACATCTTCTTCGTCCCGGCGCAGGGCGACGACCCCGGCCAGACCGATGGCGGCGACCAGGGCGACGACGACTCCGGCGTCGGCAACGACGGCTCGAGCGGCGGCGACACCGGGTCGGACGACACGGGCTCCGGCGACGGCGACAGCTCGTCGGGCGGCGGCGGTTCGTCGGGTGACGACACCGGCGCGGACGACGATGCAACCTCCGGCAGCGGCGGTTCCTCCGGCAGCGGCGGTTCGTCTGGCAGTGGTTCTTCCGGCAACGAGGACGACGACGACGACGCCACGTCCGGCAGCGGCGGCTCCTCCGGCAGCGGCGGCTCCTCCGGCAGCGGCGGCTCCTCCGGCAACGACGACGAGGACGAGGACGACGACACCACGTCGGGTGGCGGCAGCTCCTCCGATGACGACGACAGCGACGACGACTCGGCCGGCAACGGCGCAGGGTCGGGCAGCGGGTCCGGTTCGGGTTCGGGGTCGGGCTCCGGCAACGGTGCAGGGTCCGGCAACGGTTCGGGCTCCGGCTCGGGCGGCGGAAGCCAGTTGCCGCTCGCGGCGCTGGTGGCGACCGCCAACGCCGACGCCCTCGCCGGAACGGCGGGCGACGACAACGTCCAGGCCCTGGGCGGCGACGACGCGGTGGTGACGCATGGCGGCGCCGACGCGGTGCTCGGCGGCGAAGGAGCCGACCTGGTCAACTCCGGCAGCGACGACGACGTCGTGGCCGGCGGCGCCGGCGACGACCTTCTGCTGGGCGGGACCGGCGACGACGACCTCTTCGGCGATGCCGGCGCGGACCGCATCTACGGCGGCGCCGGGGCCGACCTCATCTCCGGCGGCGCCGGGAATGACACGGTCTTCGGCGGGGCGGGCGACGACATCGTCACGGCCGAACCGAACGACGGCAACGACGTGTACTGGGGCGATGCGGGCATCGACACCTACGACGCGTCCGCGGCGACGGGCGGCATGAAGATCGACATCGGCACCGGCTTCAACGGCAAGGGTTCCGTTGCCTTCGGGGATCTCGGTTCCGACACGATCTGGGGCTTCGAGAACGTGGTGGCCGGCTCCGGCAACGACACGATCACGGCGTCCAACGCGGTGAACGTGCTCGACGGCGGCGAAGGGGCGGACGTCTTCCGCTTCGGCTCGGCGGCGGCGGCGGACGGCGACACGATCCTGGGCTTCCAGCCCGGCGACAAGATCGACCTCTCCGCCATCGACGCCAACACCGGCACGGTTGCAGCCGACGCCTTCACCATCGTGGCGGGAAATTCTTTCTCCGCCGCCGGACAACTGCTTGTGTCCTTCGAGAGCACGGCGGACGGCGACTTCACGGTCGTCCAGGGCAACGTCGACGCCAATACAGACGTCGACTTCACCCTGCGCATCGCCGGGCATCACGAACTGAACAACGGCAACGTCGCGCTCTGACGATGCTCGAATGACTTCGGCGGGCCTGCGGGCCCGCCGGAGGCTTTCTTCCCCCGGACCAGTCTCCTGACATCGGCGGTGCTGCAGTGGCCCAGGACAAAGACATCAACGTTGCCAAGCGCAGGGCGGCCAACGAGCTGACCCGCGGGTTGAAGCCCACCGTCGCATTCCTGTTCATGATGTCGGGCCTGATCAGCGTTCTCGCGCTGACAGGCTCGATCTACATGATGCAGGTCTACGATCGGGCCATCACGAGCGGGAGCGTCCCGACGCTCCTCGCGCTGTCGGTCCTGGCCATCGGCCTCTACCTGTTCCAGGGCTTCTTCGACACGATCCGGTCGCAGGTGCTGGTCCGCGTCGGCGCCAAATTCGAAAAGAAGCTCGCGCCGCTCGCCCACAAGGTGGCGATCGAGATGCCGCGCTTCGGCTTCTCCACCGCAGAAAGCCTCGAGCGCGGCCGCGACGTCGACACGGTCCGCAGCTTCCTCGGCGGACAGGGGCCGGCGGCGCTGTTCGACCTGCCGTGGATCCCGGTCTATCTCGCCTTCGTCTACATGCTGCATCCCTGGCTGGGCGTCCTGACCTTCACGGGAGCATTCGTCCTCGCCATCCTGACGATCTGCAGCGAGCTGATGACGCGCAAGCTGGCGAATGCCACGCGGTCGGCCGCCATCGCGCGCAACACGATCGCCGATTCCAACGCGCGCAACGCGGACGTCCTCAAGGCCATGGGTTTCGGCCACCGGGCCGTGCACCGCTTCAACGCCGCCAACATCGAGCACCTGCTGCTTCAGACCAAGACGAGCGACATCGGCGGCACGCTGGCCGCCACGTCGCGCGTCCTGCGCATGCTGCTGCAGTCCGCCGTGCTGGGCCTCGGCGCGTTCCTGACCATGAAGGGCGAACTCACCGCCGGAGCCATCATGGCGGCGTCGGTCGCCGCCGGCCGCGCCCTGGCCCCCGTCGACATGGCCATCGCCAACTGGAAGCCCTTCGTGGCCGCCCGGACGTCGTTCGATCGCCTTCGCGAGACGGTGGTGGCCCTCGTCACCGCGACCGAGCCGATGGATCTTCCCACGGCACACCGGGCGCTGTCGGTCGAGAAGATCACCGTCGCCGCACCTTCGACAGGCCAGGTCATCCTGACCGAGGTCGCCATGGAGCTGAAGGCCGGCCAGGCTGTCGGCATCATCGGACCGTCGGGCGGAGGCAAGTCCACGCTCGTGCGCGCAATGACCGGCGTGTGGCCGACCCTGCGCGGGGCGATCCGCCTCGACGGCGCCGATCTTCCGATGTGGAAGGAAGAGGCGCTCGGCCGCAACATCGGCTACCTGCCGCAGGATGTCGGCCTGCTCGACGCCACGGTCGAGGAGAACATTGCCCGGTTCGAGGAGAATCCCGATCCGGAGAAGGTGATTGCCGCCGCCAGGGCGGCCGGCGTGCACGACCTCATCGTGCGGCTGCCGAACGGCTACCGGACCCAGATCGGGCCGCAGGGCATGGCGCTCTCGGCCGGCCAGCGCCAGCGCATCGGGCTCGCCCGGGCGCTCTACGGCGATCCCTTCATCGTCATCATGGACGAACCCAACTCGAACCTCGACGCCGAAGGCGAGACCGCGCTGCGGGACGCCATCCTCGGCATCAAGGCGCGCGGCGGGATCGTGATCGTCGTGGCGCACCGTCCGAGCGCGCTCTCGGCGGTCGACCTGATCGGCATCGTCCAGAACGGACGTCTCGTCGCCTTCGGGCCGAAGGACGAGATCTTCGCGCAGGTTGGAAGCGGCCAGGCGGCGGCAGCCGCGGCCGCGGCGTCGGGAGAACCCGCCGCTGTCCACACCCTCGACTCCGGCAAGGCCACGAGGAGGAAAGCGTCGTGATCAAGGTCAAGGCAACCCAGGCCAAGCAGGTCGACACCGGCCCGTCGCGCTCGTCCTTCGAGACCGGCGTCGAGAAGTTCTCGTCGCTGCCCGCCGCCTTCGGCGTGTTCCTCGTGGGCCTCGCCGTTTACCTGAAGGGCATCGTCTCCACGCCGGCCCAGGCGCCGGCGGAGGAGGGACCGAAGATCGTTCCGGCGGAACAGCAGGTCGCCTCGAACGGCGGCGACGGCGCATTCATTCGTGCGGTGATCCAGCAGGCCGACGACGAGTATCTCGTCGACGACAAGGAGGGCGGACGCGACGGCGACGTCATCCACCTGACGAGCCACTCAGGCTTCCGGGCCCGCCTCGCCGAGAGCTTCGTGCCCGACCAGTCCCCGCCGATCGAGATTCCCGCCATGGGCGACGGCGTGACGCAGCCCGTTTCCCGGGCGACTTTCCAGGGCGACACCATCGCCTTCAACGACAATGCGCGCCTGTTCCAGGCTGCATCCGGCGGCGGCGGCGCTGGCGTGATCGGCAGCAGCGGCGGCGGTGGCGGCGGCTCGGGCAAGGGGTCGGAGGAGCCGGAACAGGTTCGCAAGGATGACGGCGGCAAGGACACGTCCGAAGGGTCGGGCAAGCGCAACCGCGCGCCGCTGATCACGGGCCCGGTCTCGCTGCGCGACGTGAGCACGAACCAGTCGATCTTCATCCCGATGGCGGCCCTGCTGGCCGGGGCCGTCGATCCCGATGGCGACGTGCTGCGCATCCTGAACATCAGCGCGTCGGCGGGCGAACTCGTGGCTGTCGACGGCGGCTTCCAGTACACGCCGCCCATCGACATGCTCGGTGCGGTCAGCCTGACATTCCAGCTCACCGACGGGGAATTCACCGTCCAGCAGGTGGGCCGGTTCCAGCTCGTCGAGGCTGCGCCGATCGTCGGCACGCCGGGCGACGACATGCTGGTCGGAACCCCGGGCATCGACATGATGGACGGACGCGAGGGCGACGACACGATCGCGGGCCTCGGGTCCGGCGACGTGATCCTCGGCGGCGAGGGCGACGACGTGATCGACGCCGGCGCCGGCAACGACACCGTGTTCGCGGGGGCCGGCAACGACAGCGTCGCGGCCGGCGCCGGCGACGACATCGTCTGGGGTGGCGACGGTGACGACACCGTGCTGGGCCAGGCGGGCGCGGACATGCTGATGGGCGAGGCCGGCAACGACAGCCTCTCCGGCGGCGACGGCAACGATCAGGTGTTCGGCGGCGAAGGCAACGACACCGTCCTGGGCGACGCGGGGCGTGACCTGGTCGACGGCGGCGAGGGCGACGACGTCGTCCGCGGCGGCGCCGGCGGTGACATGCTCATCGGCGGGGAGGGCGTCGACATGGTCCACGGCGACGCCGGGGACGACTATATCGTCGCCGACCTCGACAAGGTGGCCGACACCTATGACGGCGGCAGCGACCAGGACACCGTCGACTTCGCGGCAGCCGAGAAGACCCTCCTCATCGACCTGGTCGAAGGCACCGTCAGCGGCGAGGAAACAGGCAACGACAAGATCGTCGACGTCGAGATCGTCATCGCCGGTTCGGGCGACGACGTCATCCGCTTCGGCACCGACCTGGTGAGTGTGGCCGGAGGCGAGGGCGACGACTGCTTCGACTTCTCGGCCTTGGCCGAATCCTTCTCCACCGTGACCGACGCCCCGGCGATGGCGGCGAGCCAAGCGGCGGCGGACGAGTCGGCCGGCGACGACGTATCGGTCGGTGACACCTCGTCCGCGACCGTCGGTTCGGACGCTCCCGCGGACGCTGGCGAGGCGGCATCGGAACTCTCCATCGAGTCCGTTCTGGCGGCGATCTCGGAGGCTCCCGCGCCCGTCCAGACCGCTCCGCTGACCGTCCAGGAGATCCTGGACTTTGCGGTCGGCGACCGCATCAAGGTCGGCGACTACAACATCCGCATGCGGTCGGACGACGACGAAGGTTACGTGCGGGTGAGGGGAGAGGACGGCAGCGAACTTCGCCTTGAGGTCCAGCAGCTCGACAACGGCCTGGACGACTCCTCGCCGTTCAAGGTCCGCATCGAGGAGCGTGACGGCGACTCCCGGACGATCGTGGAAGTCTACATCGACAGCCTCGATGATCCGGATTTCGCCATCGCCCTCCAGGGCATCCAGACCCTGTCCTACTACCAGAACGGCTGACCGCCACTCCCCTGCCTGCCGTCAACGCCTCCGCTCCGGCGGGGGCGTTTTTCGTTGTGCCGTTTCGAGACGGAACGCCGGCCTTTGGACTTAACCTTCTTCATTCTTTCTTCACATTCGCTTAAAAATTGGAATAAGTTTTAGCTCAACCGACGATTGATTTTGTCCGGAGCGGCAACCATGAACCCCGAGGCCATTTCCCCCTTTGCCGGTGCCAAGGCGGCGACCGAGAAGTCATTCGGCATTGCGCCGCAGGTGATCGGCGGCATCACGCTTGCTCTCGGCCTGGTCGTGGGCTTCGGCGGCTGGGCGGCCGTCGCGCGGCTCGAGGGCGCGATCATCGCGCCGGGCTCCGTCAAGGTCGACCAGAACGTCAAGGAGGTGCAGCACCGGGACGGCGGGATCGTCAAGGCGATTGCCGTCCGGCCGGGCGACGCGGTGAAGGAGGGTCAGGTGCTCATGACCCTCGACGAAGTGCAGACGAAGGCGGAACTGCAGATCGTGCGCGCCCAGCTCGCCGAGAGCCTCGGGCGCCAGGCGCGCCTTCTGGCGGAACGCGACAACCTCGACACGATCACCTTCCCCGATGCGCTCGTCGACCTGTCGCAGTCCGCCGACGTGGTGATGACCGGCGAGCGTCGCCTGTTCGAGGGCAACCGAGAGACCCGCAGCAGCCAGAAGGCGCAGCTCGAACTCGGCATCGCGCAGATCGGCCAGGAGATCGCGGGCAGCGAATCCCGGCGCTCCGCGCTCCTCGACGAGATCAAGCTCGTCGAGACCGAGCGCGAGAAGGTGCACGACCTTTTCCGCCGGGCGCTCATCTCGCACGATCGCGTCTATGCGGTGAACCGCGAGGTGGTGCGTCTCCAGGGCACGGCCGGAGAAATCGAGGCCGGGATCGCGCGGGCCAAGACGCGGATCAACGAGGCGAAGCTGCAGATCATCGCGATCGACCACAACGCCCGCACCGACGCCCAGCGCGAACTGCGCGCCATCGACGCCAAGATCGCCGAGTTGGCCGAGCGCCTGCTTGCGATCCAGGACCGCCTGTCGCGCATGGAAATCCGCGCCCCGATCGCCGGGACCATCAACGAACTCAACATCCACACCGTGGGCGGCGTGATCACCTCGGCCGCCAAGATCATGACGATCGTGCCGGAAGGCGGCGAGATGCGCGTCGAGATCCGCATTGCTCCGAACGACATCAACCAGGTGGCGATCGGGCAGCCTGCTCGCCTGCGCTTCACCTCGTTCCAGCACAACACGACGCCGGAGCTGCAGGGCAAGCTGGTCAACGTCTCCGCAGCCACGATGCGCGACCCGCAGAACGGCATGACGTACTATACGGGCGAAGTGCAGCTCACGAGCGACCCGAGCCTTCTCGGCCGCGCGCTGCAGCCGGGCATGCCGGTCGAGGTCTTCGTCTCGACGCAGGAGCGCACGGCGCTCTCGTACATGGTCAAGCCCGTTCTCGACCAGTTCAATCGCGCCTTCCGCGAGCGCTGATCGCGCCCGGTGGCGGGCCGGGGCGTGCGGCCGAGCCCTTGCACGATGAGATCCGAAGGTCGTGGCGCCCGAGCGTCACGACCCCCAAATCCGACTGGTCACTTCTTCCAGGGAAGGTTGCCCTCGGCGATCTGCATGCAGGTCACCAGCGCGACGTAGCTCTTCGCACCCTGGGACTGCGCGCCCACGCATGTTTCGCGCGTCGATGCCTTGGCCAGCGTCCATACGCCGGCAAGCTGGTCGCGCGCGGTCGTCTCGTCACGCTTGCACGCCGCCATGCGCTCGCCGGTGCCGTCCGCAGCCCTGGTCGAGGCGCGACAGCTCGCGTCGATGTCGTAATTCGGAACCGCGTCCGCAACCGTCATGAACAGGCCGGATGCCAGGGCGATCATCGGAAACTTCAGCATAGTGCCACCTCACGCAAGGCGTTGGGAACCACGGTCGGGCGAAAGCCCGGGGCAAACGGCTCGGGCCTTGGTCTCCTCGACACGAATACAATCCAACGTTAACTTGATCGTAACATTCCCGCTTTCGTTTCGAGGACAGTTCCCGGATGGGGGTCGAACGCCCTGTCGCTCGTCAGAGGGCCGGTCCGCTAACGGGCCTTCCTGCTCTCTTGTGCGAATTCCGGGTGTCGCCGAGCCGGATCACGGCGGATCTCGGCATCGATCTGGAGACGTTGTCGCCCGACACTATGATTCCGTTCGCCGCCGCGCTCACCATGCTGGAGCGCGCGGCGGACGAGACGGGATGCGCGCATATCGGGCTCCTGCTCGGCTCTCGTCACCGCTGGTCGAACCACGGCGTGATCGCCCCGCTGACGATGACGGCCCCGACGCTGCGGCGCGCCCTCACCGACTTCGTCACGTGGCAGATCGGATACTCCAGCGGCGCGGGCATCTACCTTACCCGCGTCGGGGATGCCTTCGCGTTGGGCTACGGCATCCACGATCGCTCTGAGCCGGGTAGCCGGCAGGCCTATGAACTGGTGATCGCCATCGGCCTCAACATGATCAGCGCGCTGACGGGCAGCGCGGTGTGGCCGGACGAGATCATGTTCTGCCACAGCGCGCCGAAGGACGTGTCCGCCCACGCCCGCATCCTGAAGGCGCCCGTTCGCTTCAACCAGAACCAGTGCTGCATGCTCCTCTCGGCCAATGCGATGGCTCGAGCCCTGCCGGGCTCGGACCCGGCACGCTACGCCCAGGCGCGGCGGGCGGTCGGAGAAGCCCTGGGCGTCACGATCGATTCGCCGGCCGCTCGCCTGCGCGGCATGATCCGCCCGCAGATCCTGAAGGGCGACCCCTCGATGGCCGGCGCAGCCAGGGCGCTTGCCCTGCATCCGCGGACCCTGCGTCGGCACCTCGCTGCAGCGGGCCTGACCTTCGAGGGGGTCCGTGACGACGTCAGGTTCGTCGTCGCCCGCGACCTCCTCGGCCTCACCGACCTCTCGATCGGGGAGATCAGCGCAGCTCTGGCCTTCTCCACGCACTCGGCCTTCGTCGAGGCGTTCCGGCGCTGGAGCGGAATGACCCCCACCGCGTGGCGCAGCGATAACGGGAAGGCGCGGTCGAATCTCCGGCACACCGCGCCCGTAGCCGAGCCCAAGCAAGAGGCTGCGGGCCTGCGGCCTCCGGCGCCGACGTCGGGATCTCGATCCGATCAGCGCGAACCCGGCCCCATCAGCGCGAACCCGGCGCTGCATAGATGATGGACGCCAAGTCGCGCGCCGGCGCAGGGCGAGGCAATCGCAGCCTCTGCGGTATAGGCACGGCCTGCCCCGCTGCGAGAGCGCCTCTCACCTCGCTTGGCGCCATGCCATAGGCCACCCGGAAGGCGCGCGAGAAATCGGACGGCGCGGGGAAGCCATGCGCCTCCGCAATGGCGGAGATCGACGTCTCGGCCTGCAGCGGATCGCGCAGCGCCGCGTGGGCGAGAGACAGCCGGACACTCTGGATGTACCGCGCGACCCCGCCCTCGGCCTCGTACAGCCTGTACAGGGCGGAGCGGGAAACGCCGGCAGCAACGGCAAGCTGGGCAGGGGTCAGGCGCGCCGACCCGATGTTCCGCAGGATAGCTCGCCGCACGCGCTCCTTCGCGAGGCTCGCCGTCGCATCGCCGGCCGGGGCGGTCGCCGCGAAGGACGGTCCGGACAGCAGGCACGCGCCGATGGCGGTTTGGAGGGCGCCGGCCAATGTCGGGATCTCGTCGGGCCGTGCGGGCGAAATCCGCGCGGGGAGAGCGAGCATCAAGTCGGCGAGCAAACCGGCGCCGGCCCCGCGCTGAAGCCCCGGCGGCAGGCTTGCAAGGCCGGCGGTGAGCCGCAGGTCGAGGTCGCGCGGGATGCAGAGAGACACCCACTCGGCGTCGTCCCAGTCGACGCTCCATGTCTCGTGCATGGAGAACAGGACGAGTTCCCCCGGCTCGGTCGTCGCTTCGAACCCCGCGTGTCGCAGGCGTCCCCTGCCGCGCCGAAGGACGCGCAGGACGAGGTGGTCGAGTGAATCGCGCCGAGCCCGCGCCCGGTCGCGGACAAAGCGGGCGGGAGTGACGCTGGTCTGGCTGATGATCAGCCCGCCACCCAGCAGCCAGTTCTCCGACCGCGAGCCGGGGCATGCGCCGCTCTCGCCGGAAACGGTGATCGCATTCAGGGACCCGAACGCCGCGTTCCAGGCCTCGAGCCGGCCGCCGAACGGCACGCTGGCGGTGTCGAACACGATGGGTCCGGCGGACTCCCCGGGTGCCTGGATCGAAGGCTGCGGCATCGAAATCCCCTTCCGAATAGCGTCACCTCGCTGCAATTCACGCCCCCATCCCGAGTCGGGCCGGAGG
>JAIYAB010000492.1 GCA_027489275.1 Hyphomicrobiales bacterium | reverse complement strand
GCTGAACCAGACGGTGTTCTTTCGGACGCTACGGCTGGCGCTGCTCGTCACCGCGATCTGCGCCGTGGTCGGCTATGCCACGGCCTTCGCGATCATCGGAACGGGCCCGGCCTGGCGCGGCAGCCTCGTCGGCCTCGTCGTGCTGCCGCTGATGATCTCGCCCGTGGCGCGAACCTATGCCTGGATCGTGGTGCTGGGGCGCACCGGCCTCGTCAACCAGGCGATCGTCGGGATGGGCCTGTCGCCCGAGCCGTTGCGCATCCTCTTCACAGAGACGGCCGTTACCATCGGCCTCGTGCAGCTCTTCCTGCCGCTGATGATCCTCTCGCTCCTGTCCTCGCTGGAGAACCTGCCGCGCGACGTGGTCCCGGCCGCGCGCACGCTCGGCGCAGGGTGGGGAACGGTATTCCTCAAGGTCATCCTCCCGCTGTCGCGCGAGGGGCTGGTCATCGGCGGCACGCTGGTCTTCACCGGCGCGGCGACCGCCTACATCACGCCCGCCGTCCTCGGCGGCTCGAAGGTGCTGATGCTGGAGACGCTGCTGGTCCAGCGCGTCAATGTCGCCAACGACATGGTCAGCGCCGCCGTCATCGCGGTCATCCTCGTCATCACCACGCTCGCCGTGCATGCGCTGCTGAAGCGCCTCGGCGCGGGGAGGGCGTGATGCGGGGCGCGTCAGCCGCCGTGCTCGGCCTCGTCCTCCTGTTCCTCATCGGGCCGTTCGTCGTGATCCTGCTCGCGGGGTTGAGCGCGGGCGACACACTGGTCTTCCCGCCGCAGGGTCTATCGCTGCGCTGGTTCGCCGCGGTGCTGGAGTCCGATTCGCTTTGGACCGCCTTCGTCCTCAGCCTGTGGCTCGCCATCGGGTCGACCGCGCTGGCGCTCGCCGTCGGCATCCCCGCGGCCTATGCGCTCGCGCGCCACCGCCTGCGCTACGGCGAGACGGCGCGCGCCGTGCTCACCTCGCCCGCCATCGTGCCGGGCCTCGTCGTGGGCCTCGCATTGCTGCGGTACTTCGTGGTTCCGCTCGACGTGTCGGTCCTGTCGGCTCTCGTACTCGCCCACACGGCGCTGCTGGTGCCCTATGCGGTGCGCGTCGTCGGGGCCAGCCTCGCCAATCTCGGCGTCGACATCGAGGAGGCGGCCGTTACGCTCGGAGCCTCGCGCCTGCGCGCCTTCGCGCTCGTGGTGATGCCGAACATCCGGTCGGGCCTGCTCGCCGCCTTCATCCTCGGCATCGTGACGTCGTTCAACCAGTTGCCGGTGTCGCTCTTCCTCACCGGCCCGGGCGTCGCGACGCTGCCCGTCGAGATGATGGTGGCCATGGAATACACCTACGATCCCTCGCTCGCGGCGCTCTCATCGCTGCTGGCGCTGATGTCCGTCGCCGTCGTCTTCGTCGCCGAGCGCACGCTCGGCCTGTCGCGGCACATGTGAGGCTGCGATGGCCGAACCCCTGCTCTCCCTCTCCGGCCTGCGGGTCGACTTCGGCGCCGGGCGCCCGGCGGTCGACGGGCTCGACCTCGCGGTGGCGCCGGGCGAGATCGTCTCGCTGCTCGGTCCCTCCGGCTGCGGCAAGACGACGACCATGCGCGTGGTTGCGGGCCTCATCACGCCGCAGGCGGGGCGCGTATGGCTTGCCGGGCGCGACATCACCGAGCTGCCGCCCAACAAGCGCGGCGTCGGGCTGGTCTTCCAGTCCTACGCGCTGTTTCCCCATCTCAGCGTGTTCGAGAACGTCGCCTTCGGGCTGCGGCTGCGCCGGCAGGATGCGGACCGGATCGCGTCGCGCGTGGGCGCGATGCTGGAGATGGTGGGCCTGACCGGTTTCGAGACCCGCCTGCCGCGCGAGCTCTCCGGCGGCCAGCAGCAGCGCGTCGCGTTGGCGCGCGCCGTCGCCATCGCGCCCGACCTGCTGCTGCTCGACGAGCCGCTCTCCAACCTCGATGCGAGGCTTCGCCTCGACATGCGGGCCGAACTCGCCCGCATCCAGCGCGAGAGCGGCGTCACGATGCTCTACGTCACGCATGACCAGGCCGAGGCGCTGGCGCTGTCCACCCGCATCGCGGTTATGGCGGACGGCCGCATCGAGCAGCTCGGCACGCCGGAGGACGTCTATGCCTCCCCGGCGACGGCCTTCGTCGCCCGCTTCATGGGGTTCGAGACGATCCTCGCCGTCCGCGATGGAATCCTGGCCTCCGCGTCCGGCGCCCTCGGTCCCGCGCCGGCCGGCGCCGTGAACGGCTCCGCGCTCGCCTGGCGGCCGGGGCAGGTGCTGCTGGGCAGCGGGGCCTACGCCGGCCGGGTCGAGGCGGCGTCTTTCCAGGGCGAGAGCGTCGAGTATCTCCTCTCCACCGCCGCCGGCGCGGTCAAGGCCGAGGCCCCGGCCCGCGCGCCGCGATGGCGGGAGGGTGAGACGGTGTCCTTCGACCTGCCGCTCGCGGCAGCGGCGCGCCTGCCTTCGGTGTAGAGTGGCGGCCATGATGAGGGTCTTCATCGACACCGATTGCGGCTTCGACGACATGGCGGCGATCGCCATGGTCGCGGCCCGGCCGGAGTGGGACATCGTCGGCCTCGGGCTCGTCGCCGGCAACGCGCCGCTACCGGCGGTGATCGACAATGCTGCCCGCATGAGCGCCTTCTTCGGCTGGACGGCGCCGCTCCATGCCGGCCGCGACAGGCCGCTGCTCGGCCCGCTCGTGACGGCGCAGGACGTCCTCGGCGAGGACGCCATGCGCAGCGCCGGCCGCGCGCTGCCGCCCGCCGCCGCCCGGCTCTCGCCCGTGCGCGCGCACGATGCGCTGTCCGCGGCGGCCCAGGCCGGGCCGCTCACGCTTCTCGCGCTCGGGCCGCTCACCAATGTCGCCGTCGCGCTGCTCGCCGATCCCGATCTCGCCGGCAGGCTGTCGCACATCGTCTGGATGGGCGGCAGCGCCGGCGCGGGCAATCATACGGCGGCGGCGGAGTTCAACGCGGCGGTCGATCCGGAGGCGGTGCAGGTGGTGATCGAGAGCGGGGTCCGCTTCACCATGGTCGGCCTCGATGCCTGCCGCAGCGTGCCGGTGACGTTGGCGGAGGTCGCGCGCTGCCGCGGCTTCGGCGGCGAGCGGGCCGAAACTCTGGCGGATCTGCTGGAAGGCTATGTGCGGATCGCGCAGGGGCGGCCGATGGCGCTCTACGATCCCGTCGCCGCCGCCGCGCTGGTGGTACCCGACGCCGTCCCTTGCGAGCCCGCGCACCTGCACGTCGAGTGCGCCGGCGCGGCGACGCGCGGCATGACTGTCTGCGAGTTCCGCCTGCGCAAGGCGACGCCCAATGCCATGGTCGCGCGCCGGGCCGACGCCGGCGTCGTGATCGACCTGATGCTCGACGCCTTCGCGTCGGCGAGCCGGAGGACCCATCCGTGAGCGAAGCGACCGAGGCCCAGCCGCTGCGCCGACGGGCCGCCGATGCCGCCCTCGGGCGCGCGCCTTTCGACGTGCTGATCGTCGGCGGGGTCGTCGTCGATGTCGCCACCTGCGAGCTGCGCGAGGCCGATGTCGGCCTCGTCGGCGCGCTGGTCGCCAGCGTCCATCCGCGCGGATCCCGGACCGATGCGCGGCGCGTTCTCGACGCGACCGGCGCCTTTGTCGCGCCGGGCCTCATCGACAGCCACATGCACGTGGAAAGCTCGATGATGACGCCGCGGGTCTACGCGCGGACCGTCCTGCCGCAGGGCACCACGACGGTGGTGTGGGACCCGCACGAGTTCGCCAACGTGCTGGGCCTGTCCGGCGTCGGCTACGCCATCGAGGCGAGCCGCGACCTGCCGCTGCGCTTTGTCGTCCTGGCGCCCTCCTGCGTGCCTTCGGCGCCCGGGCTGGAGAGGGCCGGCGCGAGCTTCGGCGGCGACGAGATGGCGGCCATGCTCGCCATGCCGGAGGTCGCCGGGGTCGCCGAGGTCATGGACATGCGCGGCGTCCTCGATGGTTCCGCGCGCATGAGCGCCATCGTCGGCGCGGGTCTCGCCAGCGGCAAGCTGGTGTGCGGCCACGCGCGAGGACTGGCCGGAGCGGAGCTCGAGGCCTACGCCGCGGCCGGCGTCGGCTCCGACCACGAGCTGGTCTCGGCGGACGACCTGCTCGCCAAGCTGCGCGCCGGGCTCACGGTGGAGCTGCGCGGCAGCCACGACTACCTGCTGCCGGACTGCGTTGCCGCGCTGAATGCGCTGAAGGTCATCCCGCAGACGCTGACCCTGTGCACCGACGACGTTTTCCCCGACGACCTCGTCGAGAAGGGCGGCATGATCGATCTCGTCCGTCGCCTCGTGCGCTACGGGCTCGATCCGGTCCAGACGCTGCGCGCCGCGACGCTGAACGCGGCGATGCGGTTGCAGCGGCCGGATCTCGGCCTCGTCGCCGCCGGCCGCACGGCGGACATCGTCGTCTTCGACGATCTGTCCGCCTTCGCAGTGCGCCATGTCGTGGCCGGCGGGGAGCCGGTCGCCATGCGGGGCCGGCTCGTCGTGCCCCTGCGCGCCGACGCCGTGCCGCCGCCGACGGACACGATGAAGCTCGCGCCGCTGTCGCCGCTCGACTTCCTCCTGTCGGTGCCGTTCACGCCCGACGGCCCCATCAGCCTGAATGCCATCCGCGGCGCGCGCTTCACGCAGTGGTCGCGCCTCGACACCAGCCTCGGGAACGGCGTGGTCCGGCTGCCGGAGGACGTCAGCGTCATGGCCATGGCGCACCGTCACGGTCTGGCGGATCCGAAGCCGCAGCTCGCCCCCATCGAGGACTGGGGCCGCTTCCGCGGCGCGTTCGCCACCACGGTCTCCCACGACAGCCACAACCTGTGCGTCTTCGGCCGTGAACCGGCCGACATGGCCCTGGCCGCCAATGCGCTGATCGAGGCGGGAGGAGGCATGGCCGTCGCCAGGGACGGCGTCCTGCTTGCCCTGCTGCCGCTGCCCGTCGCCGGCCTCGTCGCCGACGACGACCCCGCGGCCATCGCCGCCAGCTTCCGCGCCGTGAAGGAGGCCGCCGACCGCATCGCCGAATGGAAGCCGCCATACCGCGTCTTCAAGGCCTTCGTCGGCGCCAGCCTCGCCTGCAACGCCGGACCGCACCTCACCGACGTCGGCCTGACGGACGGCGGCACCGGCGAGGTCCGCCCGCTGGTCATCGCGTAGGCGGAGCCGATCGGCAAGCCACTGTTTTCAAAAAACTATTTCCTCGTCCTGAGGAGCGGGCGCAGCCCACGTCTCGAAGGACGCACCATCGTGTCGCCGCGCGATCCCGCCGCTTCACCATCCTGCGTCCTTCGAGACGGCCGCTTCGCGGCCTCCTCAGGATGAGGAGAGTGGTGGGGTTGGTCAGTCAGTCTTTGTTTTGAATGAAATCTCCTCGGCACGAGGAGATCGAGGACACAGGGCCCTCTCTCACGCCCCGCAGACGGCCTCGCCGACGGCGCGGCGGAGCGTCACGATTCCCGTGTCGCGGTGACGGGTGGGGTGGACGCGGTTGGTGAGCAGCGTCCAGGCGCGGCCGTTCTCACGGTCGATCCACAGGCCGGTGCCGGTGAAGCCGGTGTGGCCGATCGTGCCGGCGGAACAGGCGTCGCCGCCGGACCAGCCGGGCCAGGCCATTTCCCATCCGAGCGAGCGCGTCGGGGCTTGTCGCGAAAAGAGCTCGCGTTGGGAAGCTTCGGCGAACAGCCGGCCGGCCAGGAGCGCTTCAGCGAAGTCGAGCAGCGCGGTCGCGTT
>JAIYAB010000437.1 GCA_027489275.1 Hyphomicrobiales bacterium | reverse complement strand
CGCCAGGCCGGCCTGCGCCAGCAGGAAGTTGACGAGGCTGTTGGTCGAGGATCCCGGCGCGGTGACGCCGCTCTTCATGCCCTTGAGATCGGCGGGCGACTTGTAGGCGGCGGCCTTGTCCTTGCGGATGCCCACCGCGATGCCCGGGAAGCGGCCGAGTTCGATCACCGCGCGGATGTCCTGCCCCTTGGCCTGCATGCGGATGGTGTGCTCGTAGGCGCCCGTCACCACGTCCGCCGAGCCGCCGATCAGGGCCTGCAGCGACTTGGCGCCGCCGGCGAAGTCGTTGATCTCGACGTTGAGGCCCTGCTCCTTGAAGTAGCCCTTCCGCTCGGCGATCGTCAGCGGCAGGTAGTAGAGCAGCGCCTTGCCGCCCACGCCGAGCTGGATTTCCTTCTTCTCCAGAGCCTGGGCGAAGGCGGATGCTCCGGTGAGGACCAGCGCGGCCAGAGCCGCGGCGGCGATCGTGATGCCCTTCATGCGATTCACTCCCGTTTGAGGCCGGCGCTCTACGGCGCCGGTCCGATGCGTTCAGACGATCGCCGGCTGCGGCCGCCAGACGAGAAGTCGTCGTTCGACGATCGTGACCAGCCAGTCGATGACGAGCACGAAGGCGGCGAGGACGGCCATGCCGGCGAACACGCCGGTGACGTCGAACACCCCCTCGGCCTGGTGGATCAGGTAGCCGAGCCCGGCCGCCGAACCGAGATACTCGCCCACCACCGCGCCGACGAGAGCAAAGCCCACGGAGGTGTGCAGGGACGAGAACATCCACGACAGGGCGGAGGGCCAGTAGACGTAGCGGAACAGCTGGCGGTCGTTCATGCCGAGCATGCGGGCGTTGGCCAGCACGGTCGGGCTCACCTCGCGCACGCCCTGGTAGACGTTGAAGAAGACGATGAAGAACACCAGCGTCACCCCCAGCGCCACCTTCGACCAGATGCCGAGGCCGAGCCACAGCATGAAGATCGGCGCCAGCACGACGCGGGGTAGCGCGTTGGCCATCTTCAGGTAGGGGTCGCACACTGCCGCCACGAGCGGCTTTCGCGCGAACCAGAAGCCGAAGACGATCCCGGCGACGGAGCCGATGACGAAGGCGAGGATGGTTTCGGTCAGCGTGATGCCGAGATGCTTCCAGATCATCCCGGTGGCGAACATCTTCCAGACGCGGGCGATGACGTCGAGCGGGGTCGAGAAGAAGAACTTCGGCAGCAGATACGTGCCGCCGATCGGCACCGTCGCGCCGACGTGCCACACCAGCAGCGCAGCGACGGCGACGAGGGCCTGCAGCGCCAGCAGGCGAGTGCGCGGGATCCGCGTCATCCGAGCGCCCCGTAGGCCTTCATGACCTCCTCGCGCAGCTCGTTCCAGATGACGCGGTGGAGGGCGTGGAACCGCGGCTCCATCCGGATCTCGGCGACATCGCGCGGGCGCGGCAGGTCGATGCGGTGGTCGCCGATGATGCGGGCGCGCGGGCCGGCGGACATGATGACGACGCGGTCGGCGAGCGCGATCGCCTCCTCCAGGTCGTGCGTCACGAACATCACCGCCTTGCGGTCCTGCGCCCACAGGTCGAGGAGCAGCGTGCCCATGATGTGACGCGTCTGGGCGTCCAGCGGGCCGAAGGGCTCGTCCATGAGCAGGATTTTCGGATTGCGGATCAGCACCTGGGCAAGGCCGACGCGCTTCCTTTGCCCCCCGGAGAGCTGGTGGGGGTAGCGGTCGCCGAAGCTGGCCAGTCCCACGCGCGCCAGCAGCGCGTTGGCCTTCTCCAGCGCTTCGGCACGCGGACGGCCGGCCACCTCCAGCGCGACCGCGACGTTGTCGCGCGCCGTCTTCCACGGCATCAGCGCGTCCTGCTGGAAAAGGTAGCCCGCCTTGCCGTTGATGCCAGCCAGCGGCTGGCCGAAGACGCTCACGGTGCCGGCGGCCGGCCGGATCAGCCCCGCTGCCGCATTGAGCAGCGTGGACTTGCCGCAGCCGGTTGGCCCCACGATGGCGAGGAACTCGTTCTCGCCGACTTCCAGCCGCACGGGTGCGACCGCCTCGTAGACCGGTGTACCGTCTCCGCCATAGGAGATGGCCACACCGTCCAGCGCCACGGCCGGCGCCCTCACGAGGTCGCGTTTCGTATCGATGACGCGCAGGGTCACCATGGGCGTTCCCCGGTCGGGTCTCTCGGAACCCGTATCGTCATGCTAGGGGCGCGCCGAGGGACCGGCAAGCGCATGAGAGACCCGATGCCGGCTACGACGGCATAAAAAAGAGGCGGCCAAACGGCCGCCTCTTCCCGACTGGATTCCCGAGGCGCGCCGGGGCTTCCGCTCAGTTCTTGCTCTTGTCGACCAGGGCCTTGGCCTTGATCCACGGCATCATGGCGCGCAGCTTCTCGCCGACGTCCTCGATGGGGTGGGCGGCGTTGCGGGCGCGGATGGCCTTGAAGGAGGTCTGGTTGACCTTGTTCTCGAGCATCCAGTCACGGGTGAACTTGCCGGTCTGGATGTCGTTCAGCACGCGCTTCATCTCGGCCTTGGTCTCGCTCGTGATGATACGCGGGCCGGTGACGTACTCGCCGTACTCGGCGGTGTTGGAGATCGAGTAGTTCATGGTCGAGATGCCGCCCTCGTAGATGAGGTCGACGATGAGCTTCACCTCGTGCAGGCACTCGAAATAGGCCATCTCCGGAGCGTAGCCGGCTTCCACCAGCGTCTCGAAGCCGGCGCGGATCAGCTCGACGAGGCCGCCGCAGAGCACGACCTGCTCGCCGAACAGGTCCGTCTCGCACTCTTCCTTGAAGCTCGTCTCGATGATGCCGGCGCGGCCGCCGCCATTGGCCGAGGCATAGGAGAGGCCGAGATCGTGGGCGTTGCCCGAGGAATCCTGGTGGATGGCGATGAGCGTGGGCACGCCGCCGCCGCGAACATACTCGGAGCGCACCGTGTGGCCGGGACCCTTGGGGGCCACCATCAGGACGTCGAGGTCCTTGCGCGGCTCGATGAGGTTGAAGTGGATGTTGAGGCCGTGCGCGAAGAGCAGCGCCGCGCCCTTCTTCATGTTGGCGTGCAGCTCGTCGCGGTAGATGTCGGACTGCAGCTCGTCGGGCGTGAGCATCATCACGACGTCGGCCCACTTGGCGGCCTCGACGACGGTCATGACCTTGAGGCCCTCGCCCTCGGCCTTCTTGGCCGTCGGGGAGCCGGCGCGCAGTGCCACGGCGATGTTCTTGACGCCGCTGTCGCGCAGGTTCAGCGCGTGGGCGTGGCCCTGGGAGCCGTAGCCGACGATGGCGACGTTCTTGCCCTTGATGAGATTGATGTCGGCGTCGCGGTCGTAATAAACGCGCATGGAATTCGCTCCTTGGGCATCCGCCTGTGCGGACCTTTTCACGGTTTCATCGGGTGCGCTTAAGCGCCGCGGTGCGGACGGTCAAGCGCGAAACGAGTCGTCAGGCGGTGCGGGCCATGACGATGGGCAGGACGGACGCGGCGAGCAGGATCGCCATCGTCACGTTGAAGGCGCGAAGCCGCCGCGGGTCCTCCAGAAAACCCCGCAGCGAAGCCCCGAAGCCGGTCCATAGCCCGGCGGTGGGAAAGTGGATCGCCGCGAAGACGAGCGCCACCGTCGCCAGCGACGGCCCGAGGTTCGCGGGATCGACGTAGATCGCCGAGGTGGCAAGCGCCATCGCCCACCCCTTGGGGTTGATCCACTGGAACAGCGCCGCCTCGACCACCCCCATCGGCCGTGCCGAAGCCGACGCGGTGCCGAGGCTGCCGGAGGTGGCGAGGCGCCACGCCATCAGCAGCAGGTAGCCCGAACACGCCACCTGGAAGACCGTTTGGAGGACGGGCGAGGATGTCAGCAGCGTGCCCAGTCCCAGCCCGACGGTCACGACCAGCGCGATGAAGCCCACGCCGATGCCCACCATGTGCGGCAGCGTTCGCATGAAGCCGAAGTTCACGCCCGACGCCATCAGCATCATGTTGTTGGGGCCCGGCGTCGCCGCCGAGACGATGGCGAAGACAGTCAGGGCGAGAAGGGTGTCCGCGCTCATGGCGATCCCGCGCTTGCCGTGCCGGGTCCGGTCAGGCCGGCATCGGGAAGCCGTCCTTCGCCTGAACCCGCTGCACTGCCGCACGGGCTGCGACGCGACGGGCGTGCGCTGTCCAGTGCGGGAAATCGCTTTCCATCGCATAGTCCAGCACCGCACCCTTGCCCCAGGTCCAGAAGACGAAGAGGTAGAGATCGGCCACGCTGAAGGCCTGCCCGGCCGCCCAGGGCGTGCCCTGCGCCGCGATCTTGTCCTCGACCTGCTGCCAGACGCCGCGCGTGGTCACCCGCCCCTTCGCCACGACCTCGGCCTTTCCTGCTTCGCTGTCGGCGTAGCGCTCCGGGCGACGGACGTGGGCATAGCTGACGTGGACGCCCGACGCGATCCAGGTGAGCCATTCGGCGCAGCGCCCGTCCTCCCGCGGATCGTCCGGCCACAGCTTCGCGGCGGGCGCGAGCCGCGCGATGTAGCGCAGGATCGCCGCAGTCTCGGTGAGCACGTAGTCGCCGTCGACCAGCACCGGCACGCGGCCCTTGGGGTTCAGGCGCAGATAATCGGCCGTGCGCTGCTGGCCGTCGGCCAGCGCGACGCGGGCGACCTCGTAGGCAAGGCCGCTTTCTTCGAGCGCGAGATGCGCCGCGCCGGAGCAGGCGCCGGGGGAGTGGTGCAGGGTCAGCATGGGGGAACCTTTCCGAGGCTCAGCGATACGCCGGACTAGCAGCGCGGACGTTCAGCCCGCTGCCTCCGGCGCCGGTGGAACGATCCCGAGGAGAAGTGCCAGCACCTGGCGGACGACGCTCATGTGGCTCTCGGGCAGGGTATCGATGAAGTCGAAGATCCGGGTCGATCGGTCGAGCGCCCTGATCTGGTCGGTGAGGATCACGCCCGACACGGCCAGTCTCTCCGGCAGCGCGACCTCGGTTTTCCAGCCTCTCGACCGCGTCGAGATCGGGCAGACGATCACCCTGCTCGAACGGACGTTGTAGAAGCTCTGCGACACGATCAGGACGGGGCGGCGTCCGCCCTGCTCCGTGCCGCGATAGCCGTCGAGTTCGGCCCAGTGGATGTCTCCGACGTCAAGAGGCACGGGTCTTTCCGCGCACGGCGGGTTTCGGGTGGACCGGGCTCGTATACCCGTCGTCGATGATCTCCGAACCGCGGTCGGCGCCCCAGTCGACGGTCGGGGACTGACCTTCGGGACCTGCCTCGTCCATGCTGCGGACGAGTTCGGCGAGCGTCAGCGGCGTCGTTCCGGCCGTCGCGGTCATGCGGATCGCACCTTCCTTCACCACGAGTTCCACCTCTGCCCCGGGCGCCAACCCGAGTTGGTCGAGCACGACCTTCGGCAGCCGCACCGCGGCGCTGTTGCCCCATTTCGAGATCTGGACCTTCATGGCGATCTCCCGGTGTATCTACAATGTATATCCGGGAGGGCGGCCCGTCCAGCGCGGGCGCGGCCTCAGAGGGCCTCGGCCCCGCGGCTCATGGCGGCGATGCCGGTGCGCGACACCTCGACGAGGCCAACCTCGCCCATCAGCCGGATGAAGCGCTCGATTTCCTCGGTGTTGCCGGTCAGCTCGAAGACGAAGGACGTCACGGTGGCGTCCAGCGTCCGCGCGCCGAAGGCGGAGGCGAGCCGCAGCGCCTCGACCCGCATCTCGCCCTTGCCGACGACCTTCACCATGGCGAGCTCGCGCTCCAGCGATTCGCCCTGCGTCGTCAGGTCGATGACGCGGTGAACCGGGATCAGCCGGTCGAGCTGGTGCTTGATCTGCTCGATCACGTCAGCCGTGCCGGCGGTGACGATGGTGATGCGCGAGACGTGCTGCTCGTGCTGCGTCTCGGAGACGGTCAGGCTCTCGATGTTATAGCCGCGGCCGGAGAACAGGCCGGCGATCCGGGCGAGGACGCCCGGTTCGTTGTCGACCAGCACGGACAGGGTGTGCCGGGCGACGGGCTGGGCCTTCGGGGCGTCGGAGTAATGGGATTTCATGGTCAGGCCCTTCGGAGGGACGATGGCGTTCATGGCTGGAGGCTCTGCTGGTCAGGGGCGGAACGGACCGATGGACGGCTCGTCCACCTCGTCGTGGGCGACGATCCACGGCTCCGCCATGGCGGCCGCCTGCCATTCGGCGAAGGCCGGCAGGTCGAGCACCGCGTCCATGTAGGCGCGCATCTGCGGATCGACGGGGATGGAATAGGTCTGCAGCCGGGTCACGACGGGGGCGTACATCGCATCCGCCGCGCTGAAGGCGCCGAACAGAAACGGCCCGGCGCCGCGCTCCCCGAACTGGTTTCGCGCTGTGCGCCACAGGTGCAGCACGCGCGCGACGTCCTTGGCGACCAGTTCGCCGCGGTCGACGAAGGCGTAGCGCTTGCGCACGTTCATCGGGCAGGCCGAGCGCAGCGCGCGGAAGCCGGAATGCATCTCCGCGGCGATCGAGCGCGCGAAGGCGCGGGCGCGCCGGTCCGCCGGCCAGATCGGGCGGCCGTGGTTCATGTCGGCGATCGTGTCGATGATCGCGATCGTCTCCCACACCACGATGTCGCCGTCGACCAGGATCGGCACGGTGGACCCGGCGCGGTAGGCGGAGACGCGCGGACGGAACTCCGGCGTGTCGAGCGGGATCACGTCCTCCTCGAAGGGGATGCCGAACGTCTTGAGCAGGATCCAGGGCCGCATCGACCAGGAAGAATAGGCCTTGTTGGCGATGACGAGCTTGAGCATCGGGTCCTCGGTTCAGGCGGCGAGCGCGAAGTCGACCGCGGCGGCGGCGTGCAGGGCAGTGGTGTCGAGGACGGGTTCCTGACAATCCCCCTGCCCCAGGATCATGCCGAGTTCCGTGCAGCCGAGAATGACGCCGTCGGCGCCCTGGCTCCGCGCCCGGGCGACAACGCCGAGCAGCGCCTGCCGGGAGGCGTCGCGCACCACGCCCCGGCACAGTTCGTCGTAGATCACGCCGTGCACCAGCGTGCGGCCCTCGGCATCGGGAACCATGGCGTCGATGCCGTGCCGCTCGCGCAGGCGTCCGACATAGAAGTCGTCTTCCATCGTGTAGCGGGTGGCCAGCAGCAGCGGCCGGCGGCAGCCTGCCGCCTTGATCGCCGCAGCGGTCACGTCGGCGAGGTGGAGGAAGGGCAGGTCTGTGGCGGCGGCGATGGCGTCGGCGACCTTGTGCATCGTGTTGGTGCACAGCACGACCACGTCCGCCCCGCCCCGCTCGAGGGCATGCGCAGCGCCCGCCAGCGCCGCGCCGGCCCCGGCCCAGTCGCCGGCGGTCTGCATGCGCGCGATCTCGTCGAAGTCGAACGACCACAGAAGCACCCGGGCGGAGTGGAGGCCGCCCGCCCGTTCGCGCACGCCTTCGTTGACGAGGCGATAGTAGATCGCCGTCGACTCCCAGCTCATCCCGCCGATCAGGCCGATGGTGCGCATGACCCGTCCGTCCTGCCTGCGCCGCCGGGTCCGGCGGCGTCCGGCGCGCAGGCCGGCGTCAGAAGCCGGGCGGATGCGTGCTGCGAGCGCCGCTGCAGCTTGGTCTTGCTGATGCACTCCTTGCGGTACTCCCGCCGCAGCGCCCGGTACTGCTCCACCGAGGCATAGCCCCGCGCGCTGAGCCCGCGGGTCGACTTGTGGACCCGTCCGGCCTCGGCCGAGCACGACCTGCGCAGGTCGGCGTCGCTCATGCCGGGGCTGGGCGTCATCAGGCGCGGGTCGGCATGCGCCCGGACAGGGGCGAGCAGGACCGCGAGGCCGAGAAACAAAAAACGCAGGATCATCATCGAAGCCCCCGCCCCGCCCGGCCGCACGGCCGGACCCTCACACCAGCATCTTGCCCTTCTCGTCGATGACCTTGCCGATGTCCTGGGCGACGTCGGGCAGGATCATCTCGTTGTGCGCCTTGCCCGACGGGATCATCGGGAAGCAGTTCTCGTCCTTCGAGACCAGGCAGTCGAAGATGACCGGGCGCGGCGTGTCGATCATTTCCATGATCGCGTCGTCCAGCTTGGCCGGGTCGTCGCAGCGGATGCCGACGCCGCCATAGGCCTCGGCGAGCTTCACGAAGTCCGGCAGGGAGTGCGAGTAGCTCTCCGAGTAGCGTCCGCCGTGCAGCAGCTCCTGCCACTGGCGCACCATGCCCATGTACTCGTTATTGAGGATGAAGATCTTGACCGGCAGGCGATACTGCAGCGCCGTCGACATCTCCTGCATGTTCATCAGGATCGACGCCTCGCCGGCGATGTCGATGACGAGCGCCTTGGGATGGGCGAGCTGCACGCCGATCGCCGCCGGCAGGCCGTAACCCATGGTGCCGAGCCCACCCGATGTCATCCAGCGGTTCGGCTCCTCGAAGTGGAAGTACTGCGCCGCCCACATCTGGTGCTGGCCCACTTCCGTGGTGATATAGGTGTCGCGGTCCTTGGTCAGCTCCTGCAGCCGCTGCAGCGCGTATTGCGGCTT
>JAIYAB010000120.1 GCA_027489275.1 Hyphomicrobiales bacterium | reverse complement strand
GTTCGCGCCGTGGTGGCCCTGGTGCATCTTGCGCGTCTTCGCGCCGACGGCGAGCGCCATCATCTGGTGGCCGAGGCAGATGCCGAAGGTCGGAATGCGCTGGTCCAGAATCGCGCGGATGACCGGCACGGAGTACGCGCCCGTCGCGGCCGGGTCGCCCGGGCCGTTGGAGAGGAACACGCCGTCGGGCTTCAGGGCCAGGATGTCGGCGGCCGGCGTCGTCGCCGGAACAACGGTGACGGTGCAGCCGCGGTCGGCGAGCAGCCGCAGGATGTTGCGCTTCACCCCGTAGTCGATGGCGACCACGTGGTGCCTGCCCTCGCCCAGCCGGCCGTAGCCGCTGCCGAGCTCCCAGGACGTCTCGTCCCACGAGAAGCGCTGCGCGGACGTGACCATCGGCACGAGGTCGAGACCGTCCATCGAGGGCAGGCCGGCGGCCTTGGCCTTGAGGGCGGCGATGTCGAAGTCGCCCGCCGGATCATGCGCGATCACCGCGTTGGGCATGCCCTTCTCGCGGATCAGCGCGGTCAGCGCGCGCGTGTCGATGCCGGCGAGGCCGACGATGCCACGCGCCTTCCGCCAGGCGTCGAAGTGACGCGTCGGGCGCCAGTTGGCCGGCTCGGTGATGGCGCTGTGGACGACCACGCCGCGCACGCCCGACGATGCGGCCATGTTGACCGTCTCCACGTCCTCCTCGTTCGTGCCGACATTGCCGACATGCGGGAAGGTGAAGGTGACGATCTGCCCGGCATAGGAGGGGTCCGTCAGGATCTCCTGATAGCCGGTCATCGCGGTGTTGAAGCACACCTCCCCCGGCGCATCGCCGACCGCGCCGATGCCGAATCCCTCGAGCACCGTGCCGTCCGCCAGCACGAGCAGGGCCGTCGCGCGGGGCTCGTCCCAGCCGGACACGGGACCGCCTTGGGTGGCCTGAGCTTGAAGCGTTGCCATTTTCGTCCTAAGTCCTGCGGCCCGGGCGGGATGCCTGCACGCGGCCGAACGGGTTCGTCCGGACGAGGTCCGGCTCGGTCGGCGGGACACTAGGCGCGCGGCGGCGCAGCGTCAACCGCCCCAGGGATGACAATTCACAAGGTCTTGCAGAAGCTTATGCAGGGCCGGGCAGCCCGTTTCCGAGTCGGTCGGGGCTGCGCAACGGATGGAGAGACGCCATGCGCGACGAGTTCACCGCCGCCCTGAAGGATGCCATGCGGGCCGGCGACAAGCGCCGCGTCTCCACCGTGCGCCTCATCACCTCCGCCCTGAAGGACCGCGACATCGAGGCGCGCGGCGCCGGCCGCGGCCCGCTCACCGACGAGGAAATCCTCGGCCTGCTGCAGAAAATGGTGAAGCAGCGCCAGGAGAGCCTGAAGATCTACGAGGACAACAACCGCGAGGACCTCGCCTCCCAGGAGCGCGAGGAGATCGCCATCATCCTCGGCT
Organism: Hyphomicrobiales bacterium; assembly: GCA_027489275.1. Lineage (GTDB taxonomy): Bacteria > Pseudomonadota > Alphaproteobacteria > Rhizobiales > Beijerinckiaceae > Alsobacter. Next base: position 3,635 of record JAIYAB010000120.1, on the reverse strand, counting down.
TCATGCCCCAGCAGATGGACGAGGCCGCCGTCGCCGCCGCCATCGACGGCGTGATCGCCGACACCGGGGCCGCCGGCATGAAGGACATGGGCAAGGTGATGGCCGCGCTGAAGGAGAAGTTCGCCGGCCGCATGGACTTCGGCAAGGCCAGCGCCGCCATCAAGGCGAAGCTGGCCGGCTGAAGCCCCGCGCGCGCCGCGGACTGCGGGGGTGGGGCGGGCGCGCTATTTCGGCGCGTGGCAGACGGCCTCGACGTTGTGGCCGTCGGGGTCGATGACGAAGGCGCCGTAGTAGTTGGGGTGGTAGTGCGGGCGCAGGCCCGGGGCGCCATTGTCGAAGGCGCCCGCGCCGAGCGCCGCGGCATAGAACCGGTCGACCTGCTCCTGGTCCTGCGCCATGAAGGCGACGTGCAGGCGGCCCTGGATCGGCTCGCCGCCGTTGATCCAGAACTGCGGGCGGCCGGGCTTGCCGAAGCCGGCATGCCAGCCGTCGGCCCCCTGGTCGGGCCCAACCTCCATGACGAGGCCGTAGCCGAGAGGACGCAGCACGGCGAGATAGAAGTCGCGCGAGCGCTGGAAGTCGGCGACGGGGAAGCCGATGTGGTCGAGCATGGGCGGGTCTCCTTCGCGACCAGCATGACCGCCCGTCTGCGGACGCGTCAACGCCCGGAGGAACGCGTGTCCGACGCCATGAGGCCAAGCCGCTCGCGCCGCAGCCAGCGAAGCGTCATCAGCACCGCGACGACGGCGAGGCCTGCCGCCAGGCCGAGCCAGATGCCGGCACCGCCCAGCGGCGTGAGGAAGCCCAGCACGACGCCCAGCGGCAAGCCGATGCCCCAGTAGCCGGCGAGCGCGTAGATCATCGGCATGCGGGTGTCGTGGAGGCCGCGCAGCATGCCGCCGCCGAGCACCTGCGCGCCGTCAGCCACCTGGAAGATCGCCGCCATCGCCAGGAAGAGCACCGCGATCTCGATGACGGCCGCGTTGGCCGGGGCGTCGAGATCGAGGAAGGCGGAGATCAGCAGCCGCGGGGCGGCCACCATCAGCAGCGCCATCAGCGCCATGAACCCGATGCCGAGCGCGAAGGCGGTCCAGCCGGCCAGGCGCACGCCGGCCGGATCACGCGCGCCGAAGAACAGGCCCACGCGCACGGTGACCGCCTGGCTGAAGCCCATCGGCACCATGAAGGTGAGCGAGGCGATCTGGATGGCGATGGCGTGCGCCGCCAGCTCCGCGGACCCGATGAGGCCCATCAGGAACACGGCCGCGTTGAAGATGCTGACCTCGAAGAACAGCGTCGCTCCGATCGGCAGGCCAAGCTTCCAGAAGGCGGCAAGGCGCGGAAGATCGGGCCGCCAGAAGCGGCCAAACAGGCGGTAGCGGCGGAACCGGCGGTCGAGCATGACGACCGCGGCCAGCAGCCCGAACATCAGGAACGACGACAGCGCCGTCGCGATGCCCGACCCCGTCAGCCCCAGCGCCGGGCTGCCGAGATGGCCGAACATCAGCACCCAGTTGGCGCCGACATTGAAGACGAGCGCCACGAGGCAGGCCAGCAGCGCCCAGCGGGGACGCTCCAGCGCCGCGATGAAGCTGCGCAGGACGAGATAGGCGAGGAACGGCAGCAGCGAGATCATCAGCGGCCGCAGATACGCCCCCGCCGCCGCGGCCAGCGCAGGCTCCTGGCGCATGAGCAGCAGGATGGCCTCGCCGTTCCACAGGAGCGCCCAGCTCGGCAGGGCGATCATCACCGATGTCCAAAGCCCCTGCCGCACCGTACGTCGCACCTCGCGCACCGCGTGGCGGTTGCGGCCGCGCTCGGCCGCGATCATCGGCGCGGCGGCGGCGACGACGCCGATGCCGAAGATCAGCACGGCGAAATAGAGATTGGCGGCGAGCGCGCCGGCAGCCACGGCGTCGGGGCCGAGCCGGCCCATCATGAGCACGTCGGTCGCCGTCATCCCCGTCTGGGCGAGGTTCGTGAGGATCATGGGCCACGCCAGCGCCATGGTGGACCGCGCTTCTGCAATCCATGCATGGCGCGCGGCAAGGGCCGGCGCCGCGATATCGGTCATGGGCGACCTTCTACAGCGCGCCGGGCGGGATGGCCACCGTTGCCTCGGCCGTGGGCAGTTTGCCCGCGGCACGGGCATTTCGCCGCAACCCCTGCCCTTGCGAAGCCGGACCAGGGTCCCCACCTGAGTTTCACGGCAGCGTCGAGAACGCCCCCTTCTCCGCTGCCCAGACCGCCAGGACCCGTGGCCGACGCCGGATGAACGCGCGGCCCCGGGGCTCCTGGCGGTGCCATTTCGGGCACCCGGCCAAGGCCGACGCCTACAGTGCTGCCCATCCCGCAAGCCCTACGGTAGGCTGGATAGACATCCACAGGAGCGCTCCATGGCCACCGTCACACTGCTGACCGACGACCAACTCTCCCCCGCCGCACGGGCCGTCTTCGATGACATCCGCGCCACCCGCAGGAGCGACTTCGTCAACGACTTCTGGCGCGCGCTCGCGCACGATCCGGTCACGCTGAAGCGCACCTGGGAGAGCATCAAGCAGGTGATGGGGCCCGGCGCTCTCGACCCCAAGGTCAAGGAGATGATCTACGTCGCGGTCTCCATCGCGCATGGCTGCAGCTACTGCATCCACTCGCACACCGCCGCCGCCCGGGCGAAGGGCATGACAGACGCCGAGCACGCCGAACTCGTCGCCATCGTCGGCATGGCGTCTGAAACGAACCGCCTCGTGACCGCGCTGGGCGTCGAGCCGGACGAGGCGTTCAAGGTGACGTGAAGGACGAATCGGCAGCGGCCCCATCGGGCCGCGGCCGGATTGCTTTCGCCGTCGTCAGCGCCGCCCCACCCGGTTGACGGGGCCGCCACGGTTCATCGGCGTGCCGGGCCGAACGCCGACCCCGGGCGCTCCGACACCGGGCGTAGCGACGGCCGCTCTAGCGGCAGGACGGGCGACGCAGCCGACGGGAAGGCCCGGGCTGGTGCAATAGATCGCCGCCCGCGCCACCGGCGCAACCGGGCGCACGACGCAGCCGGCCGGTATCCCGACCGTGGTGCAATAGACGACGGCCGAGGCAGGCGCCCCGGGCTGCATCGCAAGAAAGGCGGCAGCCGCCGCAGCAATCATCGGAATCGTTCGCATTGGGCACCTCCTCGCCTTCAGAGCCGAGAGGGTGAGCCTGTTACCTAAGGTTGTCTATGGGGATTGCTGCAATTCACGGCAACAGCCCTCGCCACATGCCCCGGCGGAGCCGCTCTGCCCCACCGACGGATCGAGGTCGACGCACGAAAAAGCCCGGCCAAAGGCCGGGCTTTTCATCCACGCATTGATGCGCGGATCAATTGTCCAGGAAGCTGCGCAGCTTGCGGCTGCGGCTGGGGTGCTTGAGCTTGCGCAGGGCCTTGGCCTCGATCTGGCGGATGCGTTCGCGGGTGACCGAGAACTGCTGGCCGACCTCCTCGAGCGTGTGGTCGGTATTCATGCCGATGCCGAAGCGCATGCGCAGCACGCGCTCCTCGCGAGGCGTCAGCGAGGCCAGAACGCGCGTCGTCGTTTCGCGCAGGTTCGACTGGATCGCCGCGTCGATGGGCAGGATGGCGTTCTTGTCCTCGATGAAGT